>JAJYDZ010000378.1 GCA_021790415.1 Thermoplasmata archaeon
AAAGGATGGCACGTTCACAGACGGATAACCCTTAATTACGCAGTACCAGATGGCATGATTAAGCTTGTTCTTTACGACGACAGAGCAGCTTCTACCACCAAGGGTGAAATCATGGAACTATTCATCGGAGAAGAGAATTATAAACTTGTGACAATTCCACCAAACATATGGAATGGGTTCAAAGGAGTAGGAATGAAAGTTGCAATTGTGGCAAATTGCGCAACGGAACCGTATGACCCTAAAGAGATCGAAAGAGTTGACCCCTTTGGAAGTACAATCCCGTATGACTGGAGGTTGAAATGGAAATAACCGGTAAAAAATTAAGGATACTAATTACTGGAGGAAATGGTTTCGTAGGGTCTCACGTTTTAGAAACGCTCGTCAAAAAAGGAAATTACGAAATTGGAATAACACTGAGAACAACCTCCGACACGTGGAGGATAAGGTCGATTTTGACAGATGACATAGGACGGTTCTTTATAGACAGAGAAGGTGTTGATACCATTATTTCAAGGTTTAAGCCAGATTTGGTCATACATCTTGCAGTTTTATATAAGAAGAAGCACACAGCAAGCGATATTGAGGAAATGTTCAATTCCAATATAACTTTCCCTTCAAAAATTCTTCAAGCTATGGTTCAAAACGGCGTCAGATTTTTTATAAACACAGGCACATTTACTGAGTATTCGATCCAAAATAGGGACTTAACCGTTGATGCTTCGATCCTACCTTCTAATCTATATTCTGCAACTAAGATTGCTTTTGAAGATATCTTGAAGTTTTACACGCATACGTATAATATAAATGCTATAACTCTTAAACTGACTTCACCGTATGGGCCTAAAGATAATAATAGTAAGCTCATCCCATATCTAATTAACTGTGCTTTGAGAAAAGACATAGCAAATCTATCTCCTGGAGATCAAATGTGGGATTATATATATGTAAAGGACGTAGCAGAGGCATATAAATCAGCAATTGAATACATAGTTAATTCAAGAGAGAGCTATGATTCATTTTTAATTGGTAGCGGAGAATCTCACAGCTTAAAGGAAATTGCTGATATTATAAAAAGTTTTAATGGCGAATTCGAAATTAACTGGAGCGCAGTACCATACAGTGAGGTGGAAACTTACTATATCAGAGCAGATATAACGAAGGCTAGGAACACTTTAAAGTGGTGGCCTAAGTATACGCCTATAGAGGGGCTTAGGGAAACATATGAATATTACCGAAGTGCCAAAAAAAATGATGGCGAGGAAGGCAACTAATGTGACAATATGTATCGCAGAACTCTATGCATGCTATTTCTAGGAAAGAATATTATATCATAGAATATAACTAAAACTCGCTTAATATGAGAGAAAGGAACAAGGGAAATTGGGATCGCTGGGAGAAGCTACAACACTTTTATAAAAACAAAAGAGTCTTAATAACTGGTCATACAGGGTTTATAGGCTCTTGGCTAACAAAATGTTTGTCAATGATGGGTGCCAATATATTAGGGTATTCGTTGGAACCACCATCTAAACCCAATATGTATGATGAAATTCGCTTAAGTGAGGGCTTGATGGATTTAAGAAAAGACATCAGGGACACGGAATCTCTGAAAAAGTCGATCCAAGAGTTTGAACCTAAAATCGTATTTCATTTGGCCGCACAGCCAATTGTCTTGAAATCTTATGACAATCCTGTGGAAACATTCGAAACTAATGTTATGGGAACAGTGAATCTTCTTGATGGCCTAAGGAGAATAGGGTCAGTGAAAGTTATCATAGTGATGACAAGTGACAAGGTATACAGAAAAAACGAGCGGGTACATACATCATACAGAGAGAATGATCCTCTGGGGGGGAAAGACCCCTATAGCGCTAGTAAATCGTCCCAAGATATAGTAGTGAGTTCATTCAGAGAAAGCTATTTTACTGAACTAGGGGTAGGTGTTTCAACTGTAAGGGCCGGCAATGTAATAGGAGGCGGTGACTGGGGGGCTCATAGAATTGTTCCAGACATAGTTAGGGGGGTAACGGAGGGGAACATTATAAGGATTAGAAATCCAGATTATGTAAGACCTTGGCAATACGTATTAGAGCCTATTTCTGGTATGCTCCTGCTGGCTCAAAGAATGTGGGACGACATTAAATTTTCGGGTGAATGGAATTTTGGACCAAACAATCAAAGAGAAATAACAGTCAAGGAGCTTGTGGATAAATTCTTAAAAAAATGGGTTAGTGGGAGCTACACCATAGCTAAAGACAATGAAGCGAGAGAAGCGAACTATCTTCAGTTGGATATTTGCAAAGCCAAAAATGTGCTTATTTGGTCTCCGAAATACAGCTTTGAAGAGTCTATTGAAGAAACAGTAGAGTGGTATAACGCATATTACAAAAATAAAGATAATATTAACAACGTCACAGAGAAACAAATCAAGACATACTTCGAAGGAGGAAAGAATGAATGAAGTAAAACCTATAAGTAGATCGAAGTGCCCATCAACTTTCGACTCTGGGGATGTTTTCTTCAGCCTTGTGGATTATCGCAACTCACGTTTTACTGGCAAAAATCCAGATAAAATCATTGAGTTCTATGACAGCTTCAAAAACAGGGGTGATCTCATTGAATGGATGAAGGAAAGGCCAAAAGGTGCAGCATATATTCACGAGGTGGAGGGTAATAAGGATATCGTAGTCGTAATTCCTACCGCTGACTTTAACGGGAAGTATGCTAGGGAGTGCAGAGAAAATATTTTCAAGGGTCTTCATTTAATATTCGTAGAATCCGCTGAAATTCCTGATCCTTACTTCAACTATGCGCACAACTGCAATATCGGAATATGCAAAGCGATGGAATACAATCCCAAATGGGTCATATTGTCTAATGATGACATGAAAAAGATTGATGATGTTGAGGTACTTGTAAGGAGCCTCAAATCACTAGAAGGGGCGGTGGATATTGTTTTCACAAAACAAGAGACTAGGACTGTGATTAATGGTACCACGCAAGACGTAGTGAGAGAGAACCTGATTGGTAGATTCTTATTCAA
>JAJYDZ010000379.1 GCA_021790415.1 Thermoplasmata archaeon
GAAAACTTAAGTGATGTGAAGGCTTTTACAAAGCCAGTTGTTATAAAATCCCAGATTTTGCTGGGTGGAAGAGGAAAGTCGGGCGGTATTAAATTCGCCAAAACTGAAGCAGACCTGAAAAAGGGGGTTTCGGAACTACTGGGATCAAAGATAAGGGACTATACTGTATCCAAAGTGCTCATAGAGGAAATGATCGATATTAAGAAAGAGCTCTATGTTAGCGTAACACTTGACAGAACATCAAGAAGTCCTATTATTATGGCGACCTCTCAGGGAGGAGTTGAAATAGAAACCCTGCCAAGAGAGAATATCTTCATAAAGACAGTTGATCCAATACTTGGATATTCTGATTTTATGTCAAGAGAAGCAATTAAATTTATGGGATTAAGTCCGGAAGTAGGGAAACAGTTTGCGGGAATTCTAAGAAAACTATATCAAATATTCGAAGAAAAAGACTGTGAGTTGGTTGAGATTAATCCACTTGTAATTACAGGGGATGGTAAGGTAATAGCTGCAGATGCAAAGGTTATAATTGACAGCGATTCGATTTTCAGACACAAGGAATTCAATGTTGTTGATCCTGAAAAAACCCCGCTAGAGCTTGAAGCTAACGCAGCTGGTTATTCATTCATCGAACTGAATGGAAACATAGGAGTCATAGCCAACGGAGCAGGTTTAACAATGGCCACACTGGATGCACTTACACTTCACAAGGGATATCCAAGAAATTTCCTTGATCTGGGTGGAACCGACAATGTTGAAATTGTTGCAAAGGCATTTGAGTTTGTGCTCAAAGCAAATCCAAAGGCAATTCTGGTAAACATTTTCGGAGGAGTCACAAAATGCGACACAGTTGCAACTGGAATAGTTGAGGCAAAGAGAAGGTATAAAATTGCACAGCAAATCGTTGTAAGACTTAGCGGAGTAAAGGAAGATGAGGGAAGAAAGATTCTTTCAGATGCAGGAATAGAAGCATTCCCGGGGATGATGAGTGCGATTGAGAGAGTTGTAAAAATTGCAGGAGGTAATTAAAATGAGTTCATTTGTAGATGAAAACACAAAGGTAATAGTTCAGGGTATCACAGGTCACCAAGGCTCATTCCATGCCGGTGAAATGCTAAAGTTCGGCACAAAAATAGTGGCAGGAACATCTCCTGGAAAGGGTGGAACTAAATTCATGGATAAAATTCCAATTTTTGACAATGTAAGCGAGACAATCCATCTAAAACCAGATGCAACCATGATAAGTGTTGCGGCGCCTTACGTTAAGGATGCAGCCATGGAAGCCATATATTCTGGCATTAAAATCATATACATACTGACAGAACATGTGCCTTTCCACGATTCCATGGAAATAGTGCACAATGCAAGAAGGATGGGTTCAATAGTTCTTGGACCAAACGGCCCAGGCATCACCGCAGTAGGTAAGTGTAAAATAGGTATTATGCCAAATAAGATTTTCAAAAAGGGAAAAATAGCAGTGGCTTCAAGAAGCGGAACCCTTACCTATGAAATTGTCAATGCCATAACCGAGGCAGGAATGGGAGAAAGTACAGTTATTGGACTGGGCGGAGATCCTGTCGTGGGAATGAATTACATAGATGTCCTCAAGGAATTCGAAAAGGATGATGAAACAGAGGAAATAGTTCTGGTTGGAGAAATCGGAGGAAGCAATGAAGAGATTGCTGCCAGATACATCAAGGAAAACATTTCCAAGAAAGTTGTTGCATATATAACCGGAAGAAGCGCCCCACAGGGAAAAAGGATGGGTCACGCAGGGGCAATCATCGAAAAGGGTGTTGGAACGGCTGAATCAAAAATAAAGGCATTTGGAGAAGCTGGAGTAAAAGTAGCAGAATATCCTGTTGATATCCCATCACTTTTGGAGTGATGACTATGAAGAGAGATCTCGTATCAATTCTAGATATGGAAAAGGATATTGAAGATGTTATTTCACTTGCCCTAAGACTAAAGAGGGACCGCTACTCAAAGAGATCAGAACTTGATGGTAGAACTGTTGGAATGATCTTTGAAAAACCAAGCACAAGGACAAGAATCTCTCTCGAAACTGCAATCACACAACTAGGAGGACATGGAATTTACCTCAATCCAAATGATATGCAGATGGGACGAGGAGAAACTGTGGAAGATACAGCTCACGTTCTCTCAGGATTCCTTGATGCAATTACCTACAGGGCTTTCAGCCATGAAAACGTGTTGAAACTTGCAAAAAACTCCTCTATTCCGGTTATAAATGCACTGGACGATGTTGAACATCCTCTTCAAGTGCTGGCGGACTATATGACCATTGCAGAGAAGAAAGGCAGAACCAGTAATCTCAAATTTTCATATGTAGGCGATGGAAACAACATGGTAAATTCACTCGTTCTTGGTTGCGCCCTTTTAGGAATGGACATGTCCGTAGGTACCCCTGAACAATACAAACCCAATGAAAAGTTCATTGCAAAAGCAAGGGAGATTGCAAAATCAACAGGAGCTAAGATAACAACTACAACGAATCCTAAGGAAGCGGTTGCAGATGCAGATGTTGTATATACAGACGTTTGGATTTCCATGGGTGAAGAGAAGCAAAAAGAAATTAAGGAGAAGGCCTTTAAACCTTTTCAGGTAAATGCGGACCTTGTTTCAGAGGCAAAAAAAGATTACATCTTTATGCATTGCCTTCCTGCACATAGGGGATTGGAAGTCACAGATGAGGTTGCAGATAGCATCAACAGTGTTATATTCCAGGAAGCTGAAAATAGATTGCACAGTGCAAAAGCGGCATTCATTACACTGATGTCCTGATACTCAATAAAAAAAATTTTTATTTTGATTAAATTAATCCTCTTACAACGTATATTTCAGTTAATATTGCAAGTGAAATTATAATTATGTATGGTCTAAAATCCCATCTAAGAACCTTGTATCCATCAAGAGGAGGAATTGGAATTAAGTTGAACAGGCACATTATTGCATTTATCTCACCAACGTAAAGGGTTATACCATGGGCGTAACCTGTAAGAACAGAGGATGACGCCA
>JAJYDZ010000380.1 GCA_021790415.1 Thermoplasmata archaeon
TTTCAATATCACATCAAATCTTGAAATCAGTGGAGGCGGAAAATCTACCTGCTCCATGAAATCAAGTTCAGGTCTATATCTGCCCCCCTTAGGGTTCGCAGCAGCAAGAACTGCGCATCTTGATTTTAAAGTTGCCATAATTCCTGCTTTTGAAATAGTAACAGTTTGTTGTTCCATTGCTTCATGCATTGAGGCGGTATCTTTCTGGTCCATTTTATCCAATTCATCTATGGCGACAAACCCATTGTCTGCGAGAACTAGTGCTCCAGCTTCTAGTGTCCACCTTCCCTCTCCAAATTCATCCCTAACAGCAGCGGCAGTTAAACCCGCTGAGCTCGACCCCCGACCAAAGGCAAAAACTCCACGAGGAGATATCTCTGTCATGTATCTAAGTAGCTGAGATTTTGCAGTTCCCGGATCGCCGACAAGAAGAACGTGAATATCGCCTCTCATTGCTGTTCCATCCTTCATTACTTTTCTTACTCCTCCAAACATCTGAAGAACAAGTGCCTGTTTGATCTTTTCGAGACCAAAGATGGTTGGGGCTATTGACGAAATGAGCATGTCCATGATTTTGGGGTCCCTTGATAATTCATGAATTTTCTCTTCGTCTTCATCCGTTATATGGATTTCATCCAATTCTTTGACAGTTTTTCTAAAATTAAGAGCATATAAATATATGCTAAATTCAGTGAGTGGTGTTCCTGAATTGATCTTTTGATCAGCCATAAGTATCCCATCAAGAGTAACCCTATCCCCTGGGAATAACTTACCCGAAATGTCATCTTCCAGAATAACGGCCATTCTCAAAGGCTGTGCGCCACCTCCTAAATTCTCTGGATTTTCCTGTATTTCTATCTTTTGAGTGTCCACAAACACAGACTCAGATGTTATTAGCTTAAATCTAGTCTTTCCCTTTTCAAGACCGCACTTTTCAGATGGGCATCTTGTGGGTTCATCCACTTTTCCCTTTCCCTGTGAAATAAAAAATCTGTGGCCACATACCGTGCATTCGAAGCAAGCATTCATTATTCTTGGTAGAACCTCAGTATTCTTTCTTATAATTCCTGTAACACTTATAAGTTTACCAACCTCTGGGCTCCTTATATTCCGTATTTCAAATCTAATATCCTCTGGAAGATCAATAATTCTAAGATTTATTCGAACTACATCCTTTTCCCTGCCGTGAATGGTTTCTCTCTCAATTCTTGCATATTCTTTTATCTTTTTTTCTCCTGCGGATATTACTTCAAGTGGATTTTCTAAAATTTCTCTTGCAAATTCTTCATCAAACTCTTCTAATTTGTTGTATGATACATACAAACTTTTTTCTGAAGGATAATGTGATGTAAGTTTTCCAACTTCACTATAATAATCATATTTTTGAAAGAAGCTGTCCCATGTATTGATGAGCCTAGATAGAGTGAGTTCTTCATCAAGTTCTTCTTCATCCTGATCATTGGAATACATGTAATCAATTGCATAACCATGGTGCTAATATTACTTTGGTTATCCTTAAAAATAAGATTTCTATAATCCGCCAAATATTTTTTTCTTTACTGATTTAGGCATAACTTTAGCAATTGTAATGTATTTGGATATGGATTTTTCACCATCTCTGTGAAGTTTCATGTGCAAGTCATTATGTTTCTTAAGCCACGGGTAGATACTTTCAGTCCATGTTTTTTGATATAGATTGGGATCATTATTGGATGCTGCTTCTCCGGCTACCTTTCCTGACCAGAAAGCCCCCTGCAGCCCTCCTGCGGTGGTATTAAGAACCGCATTCACCATATCACCAACCATCATCCTGTTTCCATCTACTACCTTTTCCAATGGAGCAGTAAGAGGTATCTGGTGAGCCATGTTGTGAAGCATCTTTCCACGAACTTCTGGAAATTTTTCAGTGAATTTTTCAAGCACAGCTTTGGGTTGTGATGGTTCTATTGGGTAATAGCACACACCAATTTTCCTTGTAGTATCGCTTTCGGCAAAATCCCAGAAATATCCTCCGGGTGCAAGGTTACTAAACCAAAGAATCATTTGAAAATCATCCCTCTTTGGAAGTTCTCTGGTCTCTTCATAAGCTACCAGTGCCTGTGTTTTTCCAAGTTTTGGTCCTAAATTGGATTGTGGCCCGGCCGCCATAATAAAATTCCTGGCAGTCATTTTTTCCTTATCTGTGGTTACTTCATTTCCCTGAACTGATAATACCCTTTCATTCATTCTAATATTTAGTTTTCCAGCGAATTCATCTGCAAGATATTTTTCGTACTTTGTAAAATCATATACAAGACCAACCGGCTTATCGAATTTTAAAGGTATGTGATTCCCGCCAAATGTCCTGAAATCCATTCCAAATATTTCTGAAGAGATGATTTTCTTTTCCTTAGGCATCCCTATTTTGTTTACCCATTCCAAAGAAACAGCTCCAGTTGATCTAACAGGTAAACCTATCTCCGGTTTCTTTTCTAAAATGATATAATTCGAACCTGCGTTCTTCAGTGAAGCTCCGGCAGATAATCCACCTGTCCCTGCACCTATGACTATAGTATCAAAATCATATTCCATGTTAATATACCGTCATACATTCAACTTTATTAATATTCTCAAAGAGCCAAATGATTTGTTAAGTTATTACCTCTAACCGTGGAACCGGCGATTGTTCTTCAAAAATTCAGAATTAACTATTTTAAAAGTTTTATTAATCTGGAGGCATTACGGATACACGGCCGTCGTAGCTCAGCCTGGTAGAGCGTGTGCTTGGTAAGCACAAGGTCGCGGGATCGAACCCCGTCGGCGGCTCTTTTAAAATAAAGAATTTAAGGATTCTGTTTGGCAGTAGCTTCAGAACCTAACGATGAATTCAAGCCAATTAAGGATTATATTGCATTTTATCATAGCGCAATAGATGGAATTCGAGAGTATTAGAAGGGATGGGTGTAATCAGATCGTTTCATGAAGAATATTGTGTTTAGAGATTATCTATATGTTTCCATTCTTTCATTTTATTCTTATGGCCATTTCTTGTTTTG
>JAJYDZ010000381.1 GCA_021790415.1 Thermoplasmata archaeon
TAGTCCAACACCAGTAAGATGTGTTACTACCTCACAGATGTAGACCTTACTTTCTGAACTGTTTATGCCAACAACGTCTATCTCTCCCTGCTTCAATTTAGTTTGAAGGTTATATTCTACAAAATCACAGTCCTTAATATATTTCAGATATTGGCCAACAAGGTGTTCTCCCGGGTCTTCCATATAGATGTATATTACATTAGATTAAGTCTTTTCCCGTAGGCAGCAGTTAGCATCTAATTCATAAATGTGGTTTTACTTGTTTTACCATGATTTTAA
Source organism: Thermoplasmata archaeon (assembly GCA_021790415.1). The sequence goes on from JAJYDZ010000381.1 coordinate 280, forward strand.
GATTTCTTTATTGTTCTAAAATTTCCTCAACAAGTGGCATAAGTTCCTCATAAATGTAAAGACTCTTGTAATCTCCGGAAGGTATGACTCCAATAAGTTGCAATTCTGATCGAATCTTTATCCAGTTTTTTCCGGAAAATCCCTTATTAATGGCTTCCGTTCTAACCATGTAGTAATTTTTGTATTTTCCACCAATATTCCTATTGATTTCGTGAATTGCAGAAATAACTAACTTAGCGTCTCTTGGATATTTTGTCAAAAGATTCTGGATATCCTTTCTTTTGTTATCCCAGGCAGAATTGTTGATAAGCGATTTTTCCCTGAATGAAACCGTATAATATTTCCCAAAGAAATCCCTGTAAAAATTGGTATTTTCCTTATGGTCTCTAAAAATCGAAATAAATCCAGGTTCGTCCGATAGATTAGCTATTTCTGAATTGACCAATTTAGGATACAATCTGTTGTATTTCTCATCAAAATCATTATCATTGAACCTCCTGCGGTATTCTAATCCAAGGTTCTTACACTCCTGCAAAATAGGACCATCCCACGTATTTATTGGATCAAGGCTCAAGGAGAAATTGGTAAGAAGAATCTTCCTCTCTTTATTTCTTGTAAGATAAGCAACCACAAATTAGTATTCGCAAGTTTGTATTTTATATGACGTTGGTTGTTCGAACTAAGTTATTTGAAAAAGCTGAGTATAATTCAAGTATATGGCCTATTCTCACCTCTTAAAATCAGAACTTAACTGAAATTGGCTCCTAAGATAATATTTCCGAGACATCTTGGCCGATCCTTAAGTTTTAGGTTGTATATTTCCTAATGACCTGTTTCCTGTGACCCTCTCGATCTGTCAACGACCCTCTCCAAATTTTCATAGGCACGCTGGAATTTATCCAATATTTCCTAATCTTTTGGCGTCCCGGCAAGAAGTTTAGCCTTTCTACTAATATAATGCATTTATTATATATGGGCCTTTCGGTCCATACTGCTGCATCCACATAAAAGTGTGACACATCAGACTGAATAATTACGAGAAAGAACTGGTATATTAAGCGTTAATGTCATCTTTGGACAACACAGAGATACTAGGATGATCCCCCATTATTTCTTTCAACATGATCAATGAATTAAGCATGCTTGGGTATAACCATTCTAAGGTCATAATAATCAGATCCTTATTGTATCCAATCAGTTTTAACACTTCAGTGTCAATAATTATACGTGCTTCAAAACCAGTACCAATCTGGGCTGCTATATTCTTACCGAAAGTTCTCTCTACATTGCCTCTCAAAAGCCTGTCTTCTCCAGAACAAAGACGAACTAATTGTTCTACAATGCTTGGAAATTTAATATCTTTTACTCTGTCAAAAATTTCTGAGATCAGATCTTCTGCATTCTTATCTTTAAATTCATTTACTTGGATCTTATCCAGCTTCGGAACCATCATTTCCTCGATGATGAAATTATGTAACTGGAAATAGGCGCCTCTAGTTGGCATTCTTTCTATAATGATCTGGGCGATTCCGAACGTAGAGTTTAGCCATAAGTTTAACAGCTTTGCTTCCACTGTTTTAAGATTTAGAACTGCAGCTGGCGTTCTTGCCCATATTATTCCTTTACTATTAAAAAAAGACATTAAAGATGTTCCACTTGCTGAAATATCTAATCTGTCAACTATGGACAAATTTGACTTACGACTATCTAGATATGTATTCCATTTGACCCAATCGATTCCTTTTCTGATTCTTCCAAGGGAGATTACATTATTTATTTCTGGAAAACTTTTTGCAATAACAAATTCTTCAAGTGTCGAAGTATCAATAGTGTTATGATATGGAGGCCTTCTGAAAAGTAACCGTAAAGAACTTCTAGGAACCTCTATTCTAATTCCTGTCTTCCTGTTGATTGAAATTACTTTGTCTGAGGATACCGATTCAACCGACCATAAATCACTGTGTATGTCATTGAATTGTTTTGCGTTAATCGAAACTAATTTAAAACTTGGGCAGCCAGATGGTTCTGCGCTATCTTTTGTCCTAATATCATTGGTAATAGTTTTAAATTTTGCAAATGCTTTCATATTAGTTATATCATCAATCAACTTTATTATTCTGTCATCAGAAAGAGAGATTGGTCTAAACCAATTAGATATGTCTAATGATTTCCTTTTTACTCTCTTGAGGTTGAAATCTCCAAAATCGTAATTTCCTTCATCATTCGTCTCTTCTAGTGCGTCCTTAATTTCGCTTGCAATATTTTCGTTGAGTTTGTGAAGAATTACATAATTAATATAATCACTTTTGTCTGACCCTTTTTTTAGCAACAACAGGATCTCTCTAAACATGGTATCTTCGCTAAAATTTCTTTGGTCATCTCTAACTATAATAGCCTTAATCTGATATTTTAAATTGATAAGATTTCTAATTCCAGTGCTAGAATCACCCCTGAGAACAGTAGCTGGAAGAACCGAACCCATGATCCCATTTTCCTTAAGAAATTTGTCCGCAAGTAATATAAAATAATTAGAATAAGGCATCCGCCCATTGATGTAAGGTCTATAGACTAAAAATGTAGACTTCAATGCTTGTAAATACTTATCCCCGAACTGAGAAAATCTTTGATGTTTTGTAAACGGTGGGTTCATAATTATATTGGTGAAATATGACAATACAATAGGTTCAAATTTAATTTCCTTTGTATGTACCTTTCCAACAAGTAATTTTTCTGGTTTTTGTGTACTTTCAAA
>JAJYDZ010000382.1 GCA_021790415.1 Thermoplasmata archaeon
ACAGGATAAGAACGATCAGTTCTACCGGTGTTGCACAAAAGACCATAAAGGAGTTACGAGACAGGGCATTCTCAAGCATCCAGAAAGTTCCAGTGCCATTCTTTGGGAAGGTTAAGACAGGTTATCTTATAAGCAGAATCACAAACGATGCCGAAACATTGAGTGAATTCCTTACATTCCAGATTCCACAGGTCATATCTGGTATATCGACGGTTATAGTGTCTATTTCAATAATGTTCTACCTGGACTTTACTCTTACACTTTATGCATTAATTGTTATACCGCTGCTTTCAGGGTTTACGCTTTCAATACAGAATAAGGTTAGGAGGAACTATCTGGGAACAAGAAGAACAATAGCGGCAATCACCGGCAATCTGGCTGAAAACATCAGTGGAATCAGGGCAATAAAATCTTTCAACGTTGAAGAAAGAATGGCCATGAATTTTGATAAATTGAATAGCGACAATTTTGCAGCGAATCTTAAGGCCGCAAGACTTTCCTCCTTTTATGGTTCCATCATCCGCGTCATTGAAGCAACCGGAATAGCTATAGTTCTATTGGCGGGTGCCCAGCAACTCTTTGTAAACGCTATATCCATAGGAATCCTGGTAACGTTTGTTATTTATGTTCAGGAGTTTTTTGATCCTGTAACACAGCTCTCACAGCTTTACAATTCATATCAATCGTCCATGGTGGGAGTTACAAGAATTTACGGCATTATAGATAGCCCATCGGAAGAGAGTATCTCAAGAGGTTCAATAAAAATTGAAAAATTCAATGAATCAATAAGGTTTGACAATGTCTCATTTTCATATGGAAAGTCCGTCGCACTGAAGAATATAAGCATCCAAATAAAAAAGGGAGAGAAAATTGGAATCGTGGGGCACACGGGCGCTGGAAAAACTACATTTTCAAATCTTATTCTAAAATTCTTTTCACCAACTTCAGGAATGATATACATTGATGGAAACGACCTAAATGACATAGAAACGGAATCTTACAGGAAATTAATTGCCCCAGTTTTACAGGAGCCATTTATGTTCAGGGGGAGCATTCTTGATAACATAAGAGCATTCTCTCCGGAGTCTTCTGATGAATTCATCATAAGTAAGGCAAAGGAATTTGGTTTGTACCCTCTCTTTGAGAATCTGGAAGATGGCCTAAATAGTGAAATAGGCGAAATGGGAAGAAATCTGTCGGAGGGGCAGAGGCAGGCAATCTCCCTGTTGAGGGCATTTATCAGGAACCCGCAAATACTCATCATGGATGAACCAACTTCGCAGATAGACCCTTATTCAGAAAAAATCATAATATCCTCTCTTGGTGCTTTCCTGAATGATAGAACTCTTATCCTTATAACACACAGATTTTCTATGATTTCACTGGTAGACACCGTTGTTTCATTCGAGGAAGGCCAAAAGGTAGAAGAAGGCTCATTTTCGGATCTTCTGAAGAGAAATGGTGTTTTCAGGAAAATGTATAATATCCAACATAATACTGACACATAATCCTAATGTGGCAAAAGAAATGGATCCAATTGAAATAGATATTAGTGAAATTAAACAGTTAAAGATAGACGGAAAAAAGATAGGCAGCATAGTCGAAAAAAAGGGAGGTTGGGATTCCAGGGTTTTTCTGGCTAATGAAAATTTTATAATCAAGGTTCCCAGATATCATCAGTCCATATCTTCGCTTAAGAAGGAGAGACTCGTGTGCCAGCTCATCAAAGGAAAATTGTCGCTGAAGATACCGGATATAAAATTCGCACCAATAGATTCCAAAAAAAGCGGAGAAATAGAGATTAATTATTATGAAACGCTAAAAGGGAATGAACTTTCACCTGAGGATGTAGGTAGCGACTCGTTTCACACCATACCTGTCAGGCTGGGTATTTTTTTGAGTGGGTTGCACAATATCTCCAGGGAAACCAGGCATTTATTGGAAATTAAGACTGGTGAACTAGATAACGGAAGGGGAGAAGAGGAGATCACTCTATGGAGAAGTGTTCTTGAATATTTTGAGAGTCAGAGGAATTTGGAAAATGTTCCGGGATATATTCAAGTCATAGAGGAAGCAATATCAAAGTTGAGTAAAATCAATGATGAGAAAGTTCCAAGTCATGCCGATTTCATGTCAAACAATATAATATGCCAAGGGAATGAAAAAGGATCAATAGGAATCATTGATTGGGGCGATTTCTCATTCAGGAACAGGATATACGATTTTGCCGGCCTATGTTATGAATATGGCATTAATTTCCTCGATAATATGTTAATGGGATACCCAGTCCAAAATAGTTCCAGATTCAGGGAAGAGGTCAGATATCTTTCAAGTTTGGTTCCCTTCAATACCGTCTATTTCTCCAGAAATTTACGAAGGAAGGTGAAATTCGGCAAAGATTTTATTGATTTAAATCTTGATGACACAGGAAGGACTGAGAGACTGAACTTGATTGCGTGAGCCACGCTTCATTTTCTCTAAAGAATCATTCTTTATTAATGGTAATACAGTCAATGACAATAAGTTTCAAACAATTCGACTTTGCCTGAATTCATCGCTCTCAGCAAAAAAAATCTTGGAAGGAAAAGCAGAATTTGCTAAAGTAATGAATAGAACTTATCAAGATTAGTCGGTAAAATGAGCTATTCTGAATGTAGTCTCTGATTTGGTTAGAAGAATAGCGATGAGGGAATGGGAACCCCTCTAACAAGTTTCTGACGATAAGTCTGCGTCTGAAAATGGCTTGATAAGAAGAGAAGGAGAGTACGACGATAGCACGCAATGGTTAGAACCCCAACGACTAATCATAGAAGCATGTCCAGAGGATTGCTTTTAAGCATGAAATACAGGTTATTCATAGAATGAACACATCAGGACTTGATTAATGTTTTAAGCGAACACTCGTAATCTCACAAATATCTCTAAGAATTCTCTACACCGTTGTGGATCACAGGTGATAAATACTATAGTATATTATAATGTAGTATAGTGGTTCTAAATGTCTACGACAATACAGGTAAGCG
>JAJYDZ010000383.1 GCA_021790415.1 Thermoplasmata archaeon
GTAGATAGGAAAACCGTTACCTGTCATATTTATATTGGGAAGGCATATGCCTCCTTCAAACCCACTATTTACATGAACACCATCGCTCACATTTGTCGCTGAGATATTGAAAGAAGACCAACCTTGATAGGAATTTACCCAGTCCCAAGCATCTGATGATGCTATACTTCCAAATACTAGAGGTGCGTTGAAAAATTCGCCATAAACAGGAGAAAGGCTTGGCGCTTCACCCAAGTAGTTTCCTAGGAAAGAAATATTCCCGCTAAAGACAATCATGTGAAGTGATCTTGAGAACTCTCCACTCATTCTGAGCCAGATTTTGGCAGTTTTACTTATATTGCTTGAAATCGACTGAATGAAAGCATAGATTGGAATGCCGTTCGTGTAAGTGAATAAAACGTTAGAAAGATTGCTATTAATGCCGGGCAGGGTGAGATCTAGATAAAACAATTGCTGATATGTCATACTTCTGTTGGTGTAAGGGGCAGAGATGGTCAGATTATAGATGTGTTTTACTCCTAGGTATGAGTAGATGGAATTCACTGAACTTGAATTTATATATTCACTAAATATGGGCAAGAATTTTGAGTAAATTGAATATGGTACGAAGCTCAGGTATGCAATGGTGTTGAAGCCCCTCAGGTTGGTTATTATCATGTTCACCCCTCCACCGGATGTGTATTTTCCAACATATGAGGTAACAAAGAAACTCGATGAATTTTCAGTGTTCAGGTAATTATTATTTCCTGAGAGAGTAACGCTGAATGCTCCACCAATGTTGCTCTTTAGATAATTCACGAGAACTGCGTAATTGCCCTTAGGTAAAGTATAGTGAACACTCAGAGAAGTGTTTGAAGTGGAGGTAAAAATGTTACCATAGTTTACATTAAGTTCACTCTGATATGAATAATTACTCAACATGGGAACATTCTGCGTCCATGTCTCTTGAGCGTACTGCGGTAAGTACCCTATCTTCCATCTGTTGGAATAATATGTATTATCCGTAAACTGAGCAGGAATAAGATAGTTCGTTCCGTTGACGTATGGAAAAAGATCCTGAGGAGTAGTATAATTGGGCACGTAAACAGGTATATCAGAAATAAAAATATTCTCAAGATTCTTTATGTTAAGAAGATATTTGGAATATATCCAGGTTGGAAATATTCTGTAATCGTTGACAAGTTTTAAGAGAGAACTTGCTGAGGATGATAGCAGCACGAGTTTTCCCTGATTCACATTTTTAGATATCTTCAACACCTGTATAGCAGAGTAGTTTAACTCCATTGAAAACAAATTTGAATGATTCAACTCGGATGAAAGAGTTGAGTTGGAAGTTACAAAAAAATTGTATCCAAACAGATGGAGTATATAATCTACATATTCAGGCTGAAGTTTCTCTTTCACGCTATTTAATAAAGAAATTGCGTTGGAAAGAGGATACATCTGATCTGGGGTTAGCTGAGGATTTGAAATTGGTAATGAATTTGACTGTATTGCTGAAAGTAGTCTATTCTCAGGTGAAAGGTCAAAATATACGCTAGCGTTTTTCTGAGAGTTGAAATAAGCAATAAATGGTTCGTAATCTTGGTATGGCACAGGGTTTCCGCTCCCAAGGTTTGCATCGTATGATATAATGGGTGATAGCATGACAATGGCGAAAATGATGGCAAGAGCAGGTTTCCAGTGTTCTCTAATCTTGCGGTTTAATATCCTTATTTCCATGGTGAATAATTTAACTGAATGCTTTTTTATGAATCTAAAGAAATCCTCCAATGGATGGCGATAAGAAAATACAACGAAGCCAGTATTTGCAAAGGATAATAGAAGACTGTGTTATTGTTGAATATATATGAAAGATCGTAAAAAATACCAATGTTCTGGGGAAACACCAATGATATGAAAGGATTGGCGAAGGAATTCATAAGTTCAAACGAAATCAGCGAAAGGTAAATAGGCATTCCAACTTGTCTAAGTTTATGGCTGAAATAGAAAAATGGGAAAAGTGAAATTATTGTTATAATGAAGAGTGTTGCACTGTACAAATAAATAGGATAATACATTGGGAAATACGGATCATTTACATAATTTTGCATCGTTAAAACGTTCCATAATCCCCTAGAACTGCTTAAAGTTGATAAAATAAAAACCCGATAATTTGGGTCTGTAGGCCCTAAAACACTAGGAGTTTTAAGATTGTAATAAGGGAATGAAACCATCGCGTTGGATGCGTAAAGGTATACAAAACTTGCCAGTACAGCCAAAATAACAAGTAACAGTGCTCTTGACAAAGCTCTGCCTTTATTAATAGTAAGAAACGAAAAAAACAAAAACAGAATGCTGAGAAGAAAAAATGTCATCGAGAATGTCTGAATGTTTACTAATAAAATTGAAACGGCGGAGATGGCAAGAAATTTTTTTTCTCCGTATAGATAATATAACATCCCTGATAAAATTGATATAAACATTATGAAAATTTCGGAAAGCGTCGAAAAGAGATGGGATCCATCATATGAAAATATTTCAACAAGAGTGTGCGGCATGAATAGGGTAAATAATATCGGAATATATGCATAATAAAATCTGAATCCGTGAAATATAGGGTTCTTATTAAAAAGTTGCCTAATTAACCACGTTAATACGAGAAGTGAAGGTATCCAGAGTATAGACAGACCAAAGAACATCGCAATGCTCAGGTTGTTTATATGAAACAAAAGTTCAGGCAGGTAAGGTATATACATGATAACAAAAAATTGAGAAATGTTCTCCGAAAAGTAAGCTTTGAGCCCCATGGGAATGTCAAAGGGAAAGTATTTTGGAGTCGGACCAAACAAATATACCAAGAAAAACAGAAATTCGATTGCAAATACAAATGTAACATCATAGTAAATTATGCGGACCTTCAATGAAGGATGAAAGTTTTATTGACAGATAAACTCTTTGCTTCTCCTTAAGTGATCAGTCTTGTGTTCATGCTGTTCGTATTATATAAGTCATGGTAACATAAAGTTCCATACAT
>JAJYDZ010000384.1 GCA_021790415.1 Thermoplasmata archaeon
GAGTATCAGATATGAAGAAAATTTTGGACAAGTGAATGTATTTTTTTCTGATGGAACGCATTCTCCCAAATCAGAAATTGCTATCGCCAACGGATGGCACGACGCCCTAATATTAGAGAGAATCAGTAATGTGAGGAAGAAATATGTATTAGCTCTACAAGATGACGCCGATCCTAGATGGAACCCTGAACTACACGAAATTGCTGAATTTGGATTGTCACTCGGGTTTCCTATTATTTCAGTTAACAGTAAAGTCACCAATAAATATGGATCAATGTTGAGGGGCCAGATTCCTCTAGCAATTGATCACTCTGTTTTTTATTGTTCAAACCCTCCTGAAAATAGATCTAAAGGAACAGTACTGATGCCTTTGCGAAGTTCTAGATACAAAGGGTCTGAGCTTGGATTAGAAATTCTAAGAAAGATTCACAAGGAGAAGCCTAATGTAAAATTAACCTCGTTTGGTGACATTCCGAAATCATTAATCCCACCTTATGTAGAATACCATGGTGTTGTTACCAGTTCTCAACTTTCAAGTTTGTATAACGAAGCCACGGTTTTCATACTTCCTTCGTTGGTTGAAGGATTCGGCCTTACCGCCTTGGAAGCAATGGCCTGCGGTGCCGTAGTGATCTCTACTAACAATGAAGGCGTTGGAGAATTTTTAAGGAACGGGTCTAATGGAATAATTGTGAACGAATTTGATTCCGAGAAAATTGCATCTGCATCCATTGACATATTAAATTCTAACAAAGAAAGAATAGAAATTGCCAGGAAAGGAATGTCAACTTCCTTGGAATACACGACGGAATCAATGATTGAAAAATTTCTCAAATTAGTTGAAGAGAAATAAAAGATATCGTACGCTACTGGTGTACTGTTTATCGCAGTTTGAGACAAAACGCGATAAACATTCCACTACGTGATGATGGATGCTGCTTACGATTCTTCAGACATATATGAATACATATTAGAGGATACCCGGTGCTCTCCTGTCATAGACACAAACAGGAGAAGGGGAATAGTTGATTCAATGCTTTCCCATTCAAGGAGGGATGGCATAAAGATCAGGAGGGAAGAGGCATCCAGATATTCTTTGAGATGGGAGATAGAGAGGACGTTCGCAATACTTGAAGATATACTTAGATGTGAATACATCTGGTCGGTCAAGAATAGGGATTACGATTTGTCCATAGGCATATAGATTGTTGTGTTGTTGCGTGCAACATTATAATTTTGATGAACCAACTGTATCAGAGACCGAGGCGGCAGATAATGGATGTCGTAGTATGACGGAATATGGGACGCCCTATTACAGTATGTTTGATCTGAGAAGATCAACTCAAACAGAGGGCAAACTGTCGGAATTCCAAAGAAAGATAGGGGAAATGTGATTGAAGAGGGGCTCTCCAGCGGATTCAGTTGGAACATAACATTGAATAATGCGATAACTCCGGACTTCATTAATACCCTCTAAAAATCAACTGGATAATAGGAGTTCTCTATAATTGAAGTAAACTTCTAATGTTATAATCGATAAGCGTTTGCACTTGATCTATGACATTATCTATGTCGATATCCCTGTACTCGTCGTTTAACTTGATAAAGTTTTTGAGAATATGCCTAATAAAATTGCGTTCCGAATTTTCTGGTCTTATTAGATCACTAAAAACTTGGTCTTCCTTACAAACAAAGATTGATTTCATGCCTATAAATTCAAGAACACTCATTTCTCTCTCCTCCAATGATTGTAAATACTGAGAAACGTCAAAGAGGAGCTTACTATGCTCTATAGTACCTTTAATAGCGTTTATTCTTGCTTTATCAGTAAAGTTCAATCCTAATTTTCCATTGAAGAAATTTCTAATCAAAAAGTACAGTGCGTATTCATAATGGGTCAGTTCCCTTGAAAAAACTGCTTTACTCTGGAATATTGATCTATAATCATTTGATGTTCCCATTTTTTTCATGATTAGAGTAAGGAGGTCCCCTCTTTTCATTCTTGTTTCAAACATTTCTATAAACATGTACCTTTTGATTTTTTCCAGCCAGTGAATTATGAAATCCTTTGAATTTCTGATATCCTCTACGTCATATAGCCTATTTATACTATAGGAAATAGGATCTAATCTAATTCTCTTACCTTTTATTTTAATGTCCCTATGGATTATTTCATTGTATCTAGTAATTTCTTTTCTTGATAGTCTGCAAGTGAACATTTTCATTCTTCCTTCTTGAGTGATAAAAAGGAGCGACTTTGGGATAACCAAATCTTCATATTTTTCTAATACCCTATAAATGCAGTAAGCATCGGCGCTGGTATTTACAAGTTCTGGCAGAGAATCAATAAGAGAAGAGCTAATCACTTCTCTATCTGTCAAAAACATTACCCACGAACTACTAATATTTTTAATTATCAAATTCAGTAATGGCTCAGAGTAACCTATACTGTAAACCCAAAGTATTTTAATTTTTTCAATTTGTTGATATCTTTTAGAGATGTCTAAATATTTCTCTTCGGTTCCAGAAAAAATCAGAATTACTTCCTCACAGTAATTAGTTAATTTTGGGATTAAAATTTCTGAGGGTTTTGATATATCGTTAATAACCCTTATTAAGATGGAAATCGAATTATTACTCACCGTCTCTATCATAACTGAAAGCAATAATGAATTGACAGTATTTAAAATGTTATTCTGGGCCGGTCTCGGGACATGGATGTAAAATCTCAGGTCAGCCCTTCTTGCGTTACATGATGAAGACCTCGTTTATGAACGTATCCATTGGACCTGGATGGAAACCACCTTCACTGCCCTTTCCGCATACACGCATAAACATTTTCATGCAATCTGACCCTAAAGCGGGGGCAGGTAATGAGCACTCAAAAGGAAGAATTCTAAATTCATGTCTCAAAAAGCCATGCAGCAGTTCCCATTTGCCAGAGTGTCCGGATTCAGTCATCATCAAGTCTTGAGAGTTTGCTTTCTGTGAGCGCTGTATTCTCGTACTTCCA
>JAJYDZ010000385.1 GCA_021790415.1 Thermoplasmata archaeon
TAAAGAATTTCCAAACGAAATTAATGAATTACCAAAATTTGAAGGTGGTCTTTTCTCTCTAGTAATTATTCTGAATTCCTCCGGCAATAGCTGATCCAATTTAGAGTAGTAAATCCTTCTCATTCTTGCTTCTGAAAGCATTAAGCTTTCAACAGTGTTATCTGTTAAATCAAATATGATATCATCTCCTCTTTCTCCAAATTTCTTTAGAAGTGCAATCATATTTTTTCTGATTCCATTTAATAGATTTTTGGACACTTCAACTCTTCGTCCGTAGTCTGCATATAATAAGGACTGTTTTATAGTCAAATCTCCGCTGAAGTAGGCTTCTTTAGGCCAGAAAGAACCCAGGTAATTACCGTAAAATCCGAAGATGTGTAAACAGATATTGTTCTTTACTGCAAGATTCAATGCCCCGGATGTAATTGACACACCTCCGTAAAGGTCAAACGAACTAACATTTTCTACAGGAACTCTAACCAGCTTATGATCCGAACTGTCAAATCGGAAAACCATTTGATCTGCAGACAAAGTTCCATTTGAAAAGATATGATAATTCTTATTCATGCCCAGCACATCTCCATAAACCTGCATCCTGAGCATATGGGAATCATAACTGGTTTAGGGCAATCCCCATGTATTACTTTCAGAATTTCACTATATGCTGAATAGACCTTTTCCTGATTTCTTTCAATCTCTATCTTCTTTTTGGTTTGAGGAAGATGTAAAAAACCTACAGGTTCAGTACCAGTTATCTCAAACATGATTTGCAAGTAAAAAAGTAACTGGAAATAGTGAGGCTTTGAGGGTGTCTTTCCCTTCTTAATTTCATGGACTTCTAAACGCCCAGAATATTCAACGTAATCAATTGAGCAAAGACCCTGTATCGTGAGTCTTTTTCTAAGTCTGGGCTTTGTTTTTTCATCTATGTATATTCCTATTTGAATATGTTTGTTGTCCATACCAACGTCAATTCTCTTGTTTGAAAGCCAGAGTCTAGTTTTGCAAGAAGCAAAATCAAAAAAATGATTTCCCGTGACTACCCTTTGTTCAGATAATTTGAGATTCTGTTGCATTCTCAACCTCCACAGGTTTTAGCATTCCAGGGAAAATTATTTTTACTACACTACTAAGGGAGTCTATGGCATCGTGAAGATCAATGTCATAACCATCAAGGATGTCATACATGAATTCTTTAATTTCACGCGAATACTTATCCGAAAATCTTTGCCGATCTCTCATCTCATTTTCAGTAACACTTATTCGCTTAGTTGGCAATCTATAGTTAAGCTCAACTGTAGATGGTACAGGTTTAAATGATTTTATCAAGTACATGTTGCTGCTATCCTCTTTTATCAATTCGAAATTACACCATTTCTTAACCCAGATTATGTCTTCAGTAGTTTTCATAATGTTCTTTCCACGATTCAGACCGACAACAACAGACATTGTCTCTCCCCGAAAATATCCTATGGAGAGCAGGAAATTATTCCACCAATCTTTAAGATCTTTTATATCCTCCGGATTTGGTTCATAAAGTTCAGAAATTTTATCAACTTCACCATTGAATGATAAAATAGAGTTATAAATTTCCGAAATAAGTCTGTCGTTCAACTTTAAAATAGATTGCTTTATCTGTTGCGCAAAATTATTCCTACTGCTTCTTATGGTGCATAAAGACATAAAGGCAGCAAAGTGTCTTTTTATACGGGACAAGTAAACATCTTTTTCGAATAGAATTTTATCAATTTTGTTCATAAAATCAGTAAAATCAGATATTTCCTCAGGTATTTCTCTTTCCAAGTATTCATTGACATGAATAGTTATTTCTCCTGATCTACCCTGCCTCCCTATTCTCCCATACCTCTGTATAAGGTTTTCCTTATAGAGTCCAGGTTCAATATGTGAAATAGACACATCCAGATTGAGACCTTGTTCGGCAGCGTTCGTTGCTATAATACACCTTTCCATACCTGTTATTGGTATTTTATTCATGGCCCTATTGGAGAACCCACTTAAATCCTTAATCATCTTCTCATCCATTTTTAAATCTAAAAGGATTGATCTTGATATTTCAGCATCAATCTTGTGATCAAACAGAAACAGGATTTTACTATCCGCATCCTTTAGAATGTTTAGGGCAGAACTCAAAGAATCTTTGATTGGTGAACTTGTCACTGTAAGTTCTATCTCTCCCCTTATACGTCTGGAATTTGGGGTTTCATGATCATACGGTTTCACTTCTAAATCTGAATAAGTTATGTCCAATATGGACAGCAATTCTTTTATTTTATGGCTAGGTGTTGCTGAAGTAAATATAATTTTTGGAACTCTCCCGATTAGCTTAGCCATGAATAAAAAAGCGCACATTTTTCCCAGTTCTTCCTCGGAATAAACATGAAACTCGTCAAATATTATTATGTCAATTTCAGAAAAGATATCTGCTGTGTTTCTCAGTCTTGGGGCGTTTGTCCTATTACCTCTGTAGATATTGTAAAAACCGGTCAAGAAAAGGGCTATTACATCAGGATTAGAAATTACAATATCATTCAAGGAGAAACTCTCTCTCATTTTTTTCGCTCTTTCCCACAGAGTTAGACCGGTAAATTCCTTTCCGTATATCTTTGCAATTTTCAAATCGTGGAGTTCATCATTATTAGATATGATCTCGTTCATATCGTCAAATGTTTGTGAAATGAGGAGGTTGTTTGGTGAAATTATAAGTGTTTTATATCTTCTTAGGGCTTGATTTGTGGTTGCTGATGGAAGAATGAAAGCAAAGGTTTTACCAGATGCAGTAGGTGAATCTATAAATAAACAATCGGTCTTAATATTCAAAATATCCTTAATTTTAGCCTGAAAATTATGCAGCTTGAACCCGAAAGCCTCTTCATTACTGTATTCAAGGAACTGAGCCGGAAAATGAAATGTTTTGCTTATATGCAGTCACCTCTCAGTTATGATCCAGCATCCCCTTTGCCTCATCCAGATTTAACCCTCTCGCAAGA
>JAJYDZ010000386.1 GCA_021790415.1 Thermoplasmata archaeon
CATCAGTAAAAGGTTATATCAATCACGTAAATAACCGTTGAGCCGTGGTAGCGAAGCGGCCTAACGCGCCAGACTTGAGATCTGGTTCTCTCACGAGATCGGGAGTTCAAATCTCCCCCACGGCGTTGATGCATTAGTTTAGCTCTGGAAACACTTCTATGTCAAAAGTTCTATCAGTAGCTTAGATTGCGAGCTAAGGTTATTGGAAAAGGAAACTCATGAAGATTACCAGTAACTTATGTAATTTTGGAACTTGTCTTGATTATAATTTTGCTCATTTCCTATGCGTTTCTTCCGCAACCTTCCGAAATTCACGATTTAGCATAATATCTATTTCTTATTGATACCAACAACGGTAGCTGAATTAGGAAGGGGACTAAGTATGGAAACGACCAATAAACCAACGCCCAAAAAATGAAAATTATGTGCAGGTTTTGGGCAACTTAACTCTGATTACTAGGTCTCCAAACGCTTCAATATCTCAAAAATTATTTGCCAAGAAGAAAGAAGAGTGGTATAGGAAATCTGGAGTTAAGTTAACGGGTGACTTGGTTAGGAGCTATGAGAATTGGAAAAAGGAAGACATTGAAAAGCGCTCATTTTTCTTGTGGCAAACTCTTTCTGAAATATGGCCTCATCCCGGTGATCAAAAGATCCATTAGGAGCTTTTTGAGAGCGTTAAGAAACCCTGAAGTGTTGTTTTTAAATTCTCATTCAAATTTTTTTAAAATGAGGATTTCGAAAAACCCTGACCCAAGACCTTTTCAAGGTTTCATGATCAATATGCATGAATCTTCTGCAGTCCAATTTCCCTGAATGGTACAAAGAGATCGAGAAGCTCGACGAATTCAAGTCCTTCCCCGGGCCCACGATCCTCTTTGCTGTAAGTATGGGGGAGGGGACGGACTTCAGGGATGACCAGGCCAGGTGGCAGGTCATAGTGAAGACACCCTACCAGGACCTCAAGGACGAATGGGTCGCCAGGCACAGGGAAAGCGAGGACATGGGGCAGAGATGGTACGACATCTCCGCCCTCCAGATGGTCATCCAGGCAGCTGGAAGGATCGTCAGGTCGAAGGATGACTGGGGGGAGTCCTATATCCCAGACAGACCTTTATGAATTTATTCATGAATTGTCTTTTGAATGACCATACCGAGAATTTTCATAAGATGAATCCGTTAAGAAAAACGCATAAACAGTGTACCGAAGTTAGAGTGAGTCATTATACCGGACAAACTTGTTTAAATAGGCATAGTTCATAGCATTCTCGGAGGCAGTAAATTGATACTAAGCGAAGAAGCTTTGGGAAAACTCTTGGACAATGTCAACAATTTCCCATTAAGTGAACCATTGAAACAGGAGATTAGAACTAAAAGAGAATATTTCCAAACAGTCTTTGATAAATTTGGAATAGAAAGGCTGACAAGAGAATATTATTTTCAAGGACAAGGGCAAAAGGAAGGGAATTTTACTTATGAATTGGAGTGGAATTCTCAGTGTTTAGGTAGTATAAGAGGCGGGAGCGTTAATAAATTTGGATACCAAGATGACTTTGATAAAATCAAAAAAATGTTGATCAAAATCGTTACCACAGACAAGAAAATTGAACATTTTTACACCGAGAGTGGTGATTTAACTCCTTTTTCCAACGAATTGGTCAAAGATAAAACACAATTGAAGGGTGTAAGCAGGGCACTTATTGGAAAAGTATTATCAATATATTTTCCAGACATTTTCATTCCAATATTTGGAGACCAGGATCGGTTTTTGGGTAAACTCTACAGTGATTATAAGTCAGAGACCACAGGCGTGGAACTGTATCTGAGAAATAATTACCGATTGTTAGAGCTTAAGAATAAATATTGCCCCAACTTGAATAATGACGAATTTGAGCATCTTCTTTATCGCGTCTTTGAAACGAGAAACTCTGATGAAGTCGAATCTGTGCCGCCACAAGATAACCCGAGAATAGAGGCTCTGGAAGTAGAGCACTACCAAACACTTATCCACAGAAATTTCGAAAGGCTTTTTGGCGGAAAATTTCAATACTATGAACCTGAAACTCAAAATGAACATATCGGGCATTTCGATACTCAGGAAGTTGGAATTATGGATTTTCTCGCGGTGGATGAGAGCAAGAACTTTATTGTGATTGAGCTAAAGAGAAATTCGACTGACAGCACACTCGGTCAAGTTCAAAGGTACATGGGATGGGTATCGGACAATTTAAGTAAAAATGGTCAAGAAGTGAAAGGCATAATCATAGCTGAATCTAAAGATAATAGGTTAGATTATGCACTGAAAGTGGCCCATAATGTAAAGTTCCATAAGATGTCACTTGAGGCGAAAATAGAAGGATTTTAGCATTATAATAACTTGCTTTAATTATTTATTAGATGCTATTTACAATGCTAATACTAAAACGATACATGATTACATTTCAGAATTAGTCTTAATTAGAATTTATGGGTCTCTTTGGATTGGTGCGGACAAATTTACTCGACCTTTTTCCTAGGAAATCCTGTAATACAACAGAAAATCATCACCTATGCCTTGAAGTGTACTCATCTTTAGTGGGTTTGGTGCTAGGATGGGAAATATGCGTATCCTGTGTCAGATTTTCTTTGCTTACTTACTCCAAATAATTCAAGAGATCCGAATTGAATAGAAATTTGGTGAAAACATTTTGAAGTCTCGTTTCATTGCTAAGAGCATGGTAATTGAATCAACTATCGCAACTTCGGATTCATTTTGTCCAGATCTGAGAGAAACAGCATAGTACTGGACGGATATGGACTTTGTTCGTAACCCGTCGATGGCTCTCGCACCAAAACCCAAATCCTAACCTGTACTTGACTGCCCAATCACTTGTGGCGAATCTGGGACAAATTCATAAGTTTAAACAGACTCAAAAGAATTAATGACCAGAATGAGAGCCAAGAATCTGATCACGTTTGTCTCCATCATTGTAGCGACGTTCCTCTGGTTTGTTGGGAATACCCCCTT
>JAJYDZ010000387.1 GCA_021790415.1 Thermoplasmata archaeon
AGATGCCAAGATTATTATTCTGGAGAAAGAAAATGCTAACGATATTGGAGGGTTGCTCAGATCGGAGACCGTTCAAGGTTTTACGTTTGACGCAGGCGGCCCTCATATACTTTTTAGTAAAAATAAAGAAGTGCTCGGGGAGATTGTTTCTTTTCTTGGAGAAAATGTAATCGAGAAAGAGCGAAAAAGTTTTATATATTTTAATGACAAATATATCAACTATCCTTTTGAGAACGGAATCTACGAATTAAATGCCACAGAAAGGGCAGCAATCGGGGAAGGGATAATACAAAGCATGCTTGATGTATCGAAGAATCCAGAATGGAGACCTGTTACATTCAAAGACTGGATCTACGGATTTTTTGGTAAACCAATGGGTGAAAAATATTTAGAACCGTATAACAGAAAGATTTGGAAAACGGAACCATCCGATATGGACGCTGACTGGGTATTTAGTCCTGGGAGACTACCTTTTCCAAAATTGGAGGACATCGTCAAAGCGATAGCGGGAATAGAATCTGTCGGATACAAGGAACAGGCAAAATTCTATTACCCAAAAAAGGGGGGTATTTTGTCCCTATATAACGCCCTTCTCGATAGAATATTAGCAATGGGCGTTGAAATATCAATGGGCTCTGAGGTTGTTAGCATTAGCAAATCAGATGGGAGCTTTTTAGTAAATAATCTTGTTCAAGCAAAGGATGTTATAAACACTCTCCCACCAAAAATCCTGGTCAATGTAATCAAACCTCCTCCTCCAGATAGAGTTGTCAAAGCAGCCAGTGAGCTAAGATATAACCAAGTGGCCGTCGTAGGCGTTGCTCTGAAGTCACAGTCTCCATTACAGCACGCAGTTTATGTTCCCCAACCTGATGTAATATTTCACAGATTTACTTGGATGAACAATCTTGTGATGGATACGCCCAACGGGTACTCGAATTTGATCGCGGAAATCACTCTACCAAGTGAAACCGAAATAGAAAAAGATAAACTTGTCGCAGACACTATAAAAGGGCTGCTCAAGATCAATATTATTAAATCCAATGAAGAAGTATTATTTACGAGGCTTTGGATCAATGAGTTTGGTTATCCCGTTTACACGCAAGGCCACAATCTTAATAAAAAGATATTTTTTGACTTTCTGGAACGGACCGGAATTTATAGCGTGGGAAGATGGGGTTCTTGGCATTACTGGAATACAGATAAGGTATTCGAAGCTGTAAAGCTAATGGTGGACAATATGAAGTCAGTTCAATTCTAAAAGTTTGCTATAGAGGTCAAAGGTTTTCTTTGCAACCAAGTCCCAAGTGAAGGATCGTGAATAATTGATCATCTCCTTTCTCTTTGTATCGCTGAAGGAACCGTTCATGATCTCTGTTACCGCTTCGCTCATTTCTGTATAATCATTTACCTCAATGGAGTATTTCCGTACTTCTGGAGGCAATATACTATCTTTGAGTATGATAACTGGTATGCCCCTTGATTGGGCCTCAAGAACGGGTATTCCAAATCCTTCCACCAAGCTTGGAAAAACTAGGACTTGAAATTCGTCGTATATATCCACAATCTTATTTTCTGGCGCAAATCCCATAAATTTGATCCTCGAATCAAACCTTAATGAAGGATCTAAGTTTTTGTATATGTCGAAACTTTGGCCTTTCCCCCATATTTTAAACTCTATATTCTCATCCTTTATTTTTTCAAAAGATTTCAATGCAAACAACAAATTCTTGTTAATACTGAAACTGCCAACATAGCCAACTGTTTTAGTGTTAGGAAACCTATTTTTATGGGAGGAAAATCTCTCGTCTATACCAAGATTTATCACCGTGATCTTTCTCGGGTCAAAACCATGCTTGACAGCAGAGTCCCTCGTGGTGGAAGAAATCGCAATAAAATGGTCACATT
The DNA here is from genome assembly GCA_021790415.1 of Thermoplasmata archaeon. Next base: position 1,909 of record JAJYDZ010000387.1, read on the forward strand.
TATCTTTGTAAAAATTCTGTACTCTTGCGAGTTGCACAAACAATGCCATTCTGGAGTGTGCTACAAATGACTTTTTAGTTTCTAGGGAAGCTGGGTTGTCAACTGCCTGAAAATCATATAAGGTTTGAATAGTCTTCACATTCTCGCCTTTAAGTGGGGAAATTAAGGGCATCTGTTCAAGGTTATGAACTATCGAGTATCCTTGAAATCGAGAAAATAAAGCGCCTATGAGAAATAATAAGGCAGAAGCGGAACGGTTCTGAATATTTAACGGGAGAGGTTTTAACTCATTCTTTTGAACCAAAATATCATCTCTATAATTGGAGATCAATCGCCTTGTAATTTCGTATTTGTATCTTTCAATTCCTTGTCCGTAACCGTTACTAAAAGAATTTGCTCTCCCAGTTATAGCCACTCTGTACATTACTGTAGAACGTTAATAACATATCTGATAATAATCTTGGTGAATTATAAAGAAATAGAGGAGCTTCGCTTGATATCAAATATTTAAAGTTAATGAGGTTTGGTATGTTAGACATATGAATAGGTTCTAATTTTAAGGGTTTGATCGTATATCAACATTCACGTCATAAACAAGCGGTCCTGAATAATTTACCTTATAAACTAAAGCACCTGATATGTTTTCGTAAAGACCATAAGAACTATTATGTTCAAAGAACATAGCCCAAGTATAGTTATATCCTCCATAATACTGCGATAAGTAACTAAATGAAAATGGAATAATAACCGCGTAATCAACAGGTTGACCATTGTAGTATCCAGGTATGTAAACCTCTTCCCTGTTCATCATCTGGGGCAAAATATTCTGGATAAAAACACTAGAATTTTTCGGAATAAAACTCAGTCCATGAGTTAAATCTTTATCAAAGGATGTCACATCAGCATATTTAGAAATAGTACCATTCTGAATGTTTTCCAAGTTGAAAGGGGAGTATACCAAGAAAGACACTAAGGACGATATTAACACCAGAGTTAAAATTCTCTTTATAATTTTCTGCGTATTATCGGAAATATTTCTTTTTCTGAAGAAGTGTATAAAACCAATAAATAAGAAAGCAGCAAATAACGAT
>JAJYDZ010000388.1 GCA_021790415.1 Thermoplasmata archaeon
CGGTAGAACCACACTCATCAACTAAAAAATTGACCGCCACGTTAAAAAGTTGCACGCACTTAACAGGCAGAGTCTGAACCTCATCGAATATTATCACAGAATTGGCTAAATTATGCATTCTTCGCGAGTCTCGTGTTCCTCGAGCATATATAGAATCTAAGAACTTTACCATCGTTGTAAATACAATTGGTGCGTCCCAATTTTCGGCCAATAATTTTTGGTGAGATGTTTCTTCTTCCGGCGTTAGATTGGAATGATGCTCGAGAACAACTTTTCCCAGTTTCAATCCGTTTTTTCTATCTTTCTCTAATATTTCTCTTGCAATCTTGGCATTCTGGTCAATTATCGATGTGAATGGTATAACATATACTATTCGGTCCATGTTATGAGTTTTAGCGTGTTTTAGAGCGAACCTTAGGCTAGATAAGGTTTTACCGGTTCCTGTTGGTACGGAGAGCTTATAAATGCCTCTTGGCTTATCAGAAAAGATAGAACAACTATTGGATATTCTCTGACGGATAATGTTTATCTTCTTTGCTTGTTCGCTTTTAGGAAGGGATACTTTCTGCAGGGTTTCCAAGTAATCATCCAGCCTAGATACAAGTTCATCCCATGCTTCAAAACCCTTCAGATATCTTCCTTCGCTTTGCCAGGGAAACTGGAAATCGGCGGTGTTGATCCTGTCTGCATCTATAAGACAGCTGAAAAGAAATCTGGTGAGCATTCCAACCTTAAAAAGGAATAGTTGCAAGTTGTTTTCCTTGCTTTTCATTGAATTTATCTTTTCATTTATACTTTCTAAGGTCTTCTCTGACAGTACTTCTAGGACATCATGGCCAAGTAAATCTCCCATATTGGCTTTACACTCAGTTAAATGGGTACTTTCGTCTGGTTTTTTCATTCGTTTTGTGAAAATATCGTTTCCACTGGGGTCAAGGCAATCTATCAAACCAGAATGGTGGGAGGCAATCACCAGAGACAATAGCTGTGACGTTTGCATTTTGTTTACCGCTTTATCTTTAAAGTATTCATGAATAAGTTGGGCTCCTGCACTTGAATGATCTATCCTACCTTTATTCACTTGAGGGTCCAAGTAATCGTATTCATCAGAATTTATCATCTGGTTTGCTGACTTGATATAATTAAGGAACTCAATGCTTGCTTTTCCCATATCATGCAGTAATCCAACAATCTTCCCCTGTTGACCAAGTCCAATCTTGGAAGCAAAACGTTCAGCTAGTTCAGCTGTGCCCCACAAGTGTTGTGAAAGGCTTTGTAATTGGCCATCTACCTCACGAATATGTGCTATGAATCTGTCTACCATGGTGATACCTAACCGTATATCTTTGTAAGTACAAATTGAAACGCTTTTGAAATACCTTAATCTTTGCATTATGCAACCAAGACCTCTCTCATTTGTGGTCTATTCATCATACAAATTGATCTTTCTCTGCATAGAATGTATGTTCGGCAAGTAACTTCCAATACGATAAAAAAGGTTTTTTGCCAGGATTTAGAATTGAGATTTTCAATACCTTGACAGAGATTTCAGTGCTCAAGTTTTTACAGCTATTTAATCATGTAAGCACCAGATGAATCGATCCCTAATTCTTCAGAAATGTACGCACATGTTCCTGTCTGATCCCGAACGATTCAAAAATCTCCTTCTGTTTTCCTGTCAGTTCGGTTGTGATTTCCCTGCCATTCTGCGGCATCAACTTCCTGAGCTTGTACAGCTCAAGCAGCGCCTACTCCACGGAGTATTTCTTCAGTAGGCCTGATGATCTTATGCCTGTGAGGGTGCAGGACCTCAATGTCAGTGCAAAAGATAGTAGAAAAATTTACTGTTCTACCCTGTACGGGTAGAAATTATTCTCACATACTTTCCTGAAGCCGACCTTTTCGCACACAGGTGCTGAAGTATTCTTCATTGCACGGATTATAAGATACTCTATGCCGTACTTTCTGGCGTCATCCCGTCTCTTCGAAATCATCTTCCTGTAGATACCTCTTCCCCTGTAAGTCGGAAGAACTGCTGCCCCACCCAGTATGGCATACTTCCCCTCAGTGTCCATTTCTATCATAGAGAAACCTGCATTCTTGCCGGAATCCTTCTCAACGGCCAGGTATGCCGTTATCTGGTCTCTGTGGCGCTCTGTTGTATTCAGCAATTTGGCCATCTGAATTATGGTATTTGTAGATTCAAGAGTCGTTCCTTGACCGAATGATACAGAAATAATGCCAATATTCTTTTCAAGAAATTCCAGTGGGATCTCTTTTACATCAATTGGTCCTCCGGGTTGATAAATTCCTCCTTCTGTGCTAATTGCCATACCGTATTCTGAAGTGTCATCGCTTGGCTTAAAAAAGAATTTATCAGATGTAGTGCGTTGCACAATTCAATAGGGATGTGCCATCCCCCTCATAATGTTGTAGTACTGCACCTTTAAGGCATTCTCCTGAACTATGTAATCAGGCCTAACGGCCTTTATTACCTCACCCATTGTTCTCTTCAGGCCTGAGAAATATATCTCCACATTCCACCTCTTCCCGTACTGTACCGATTCCTTCTGATCTGTCTGACAACCTTGGCCCTTGCCGGTGATCCCCTGCTCTGAGAGGAAGCATTCTTCCTTGACTGGAAGACTCTTCTTGTGCCTCTGTTCCCTACTGCCATGAATGGTTGTGGCGTCATAACAGGCAATCACTCCCCTATTTCACTATACAGGGGAATTATGCAACGCACTTGAATAAGCAATTAAGTATTTATCCACAGGAACGCATTAAGTCCATATGAATGACACCTATTCCGATTTTGTAGCATACTTATCCAATAACATGGAGGAAATCAGGGATTCGCTGGTCATGGAGCAGGGGTCCGAACCGTATCTCCATTACCAGGAAGCTTTCAGGAAGAACTTCCATCCCTTCTCTCCGAAAGCTGACAAGAGCTACACGGTATCCGCGACTGACAGCACCGAATTCGTCCGTGAACTC
>JAJYDZ010000389.1 GCA_021790415.1 Thermoplasmata archaeon
GGAATCTGATTCGTGGATTGTCCTCAAAACTCGATATATTCGGTTGGTAGTATAGAATCTAGTAACTGCGATGTCTTCTAAAGGTCTCGAACCGTACATTCTCGAATGTTGCAAAACTGTATCTTGCTGGAAAGTCCCAGGATTCCTACCATAAAAGAAACCTATGAAATTTTCAATGGTCAGTCCCCTATCCAAGATTTGACCTCCAATGAAGATGTTAAATGGGTTGTCGAGTCTCAATTGACCTTTTCGGTCCAGCATCGTTGATATATCATTCTCAGAATTGACCTTAATTACACCAACCATACCGTCTCTTAGCGATTCTCTTACCTTGGCTATCACATTTTCTAAACTTGGTGGCTCATTTGCAATCTTTTTAAGGGATAACAGAAAATTTTCGTAAGCTATTCTGACATAGTCGACAAACTGTTGATCGTTATTTGAAGATTTTTCTGCAAGGTGATCCAAGAGTGCATCGATTAGATCTATTTGCCACTGGTGCCTATCTCTCGATGCAGAGACATGGACTACAAAGGAAGACTTGTAATTTATTCCATTTAGCTGACTTTCAATGATTCTGATCGAACCACTAACCAGGTAGTTCACAATTGCCTGACGGAACACTAGCAAATTGGAACTGGTAAATATGTTGGTTATATACCTTGAATCCCTGTGGCCCAGTATTTCCATTTCCCTATCAGGCACTTGAACGAACAGATTTGAAAATACTGTTGCTGGATCCCGGGATAGCTCAAAATATTCCCTTCCTCCAACGTAATTCTCGTGAATTGGTACAAGCGTAGTGAACACAGGCCTGACTGGCTGAAAGATTGAATTATTGATCTCTATTTCTCCCCTTGGCTGTAAATAAAGTGAATATGGAGTAGCAGTCACTTGCAGAAAACTGTAATTATCAGCGAAACCGGCGCGTATATCATTTATCTTTCCTGAAAGTACATTGATGTCTACCCCGTCATCCTGGTTGACATCTCTTCTAAAGCCAACGCTCACTATATCTGCCTCATCATCAATCAGAAGAGTTCTCTTTTCAGCAAGTTCAGGATAGCCGTTAAAGAAATCCACCAGTCTGTCCAGATTATTAGTCTCCTTTTTCACTACGATTACCAACTTTTGTCTTCTAATATATAGAGTCAAGTGTTCAGGGATATTCATTATATCATAAACTTTCATCTCATCATTATCAATGAAAGACCTGAAACTGATTTCTAGTCTCTGGAAAGTCTGTTCTGTCAAAGCCCTAGTGCCTTTTGTCAACACCACACATATATCATAGCCTCTATCGAAAGCTAGTGCGATGATACCCATAAATGTCCTAGTTTTTCCACTTTGAATCTTACCTAGCAACATTCCCGGTGATCTAACATTTGTCCTGTTATTTAACAAGTGTTGAACTGTTTCTTCAATGCAATCTTGAAACGCTTCTGAATATCGTTGGTTCCGAGAGAAATCAGGAAATATTGGCATGATATCTCCTCTCAATACTAGGCTACAATAATAAGTTTGTACATCGAAATCTCTATTGTCTGTCTTAAAGACTTGCGCCAGATTATCTCTGATTTACAATTCGTTCTCCACACACAGAATCAGAGTATAAGAAATATATAAATACTGAAAATAATAAGAGATAAGGTGCAAAATTGTCCTCTTCTGAACCCAAGGGAAAGTCCGGCAAAATCGATACTGATTTGATTTCCGATTTAGTTGCAAATTTCAAAGAACTACAACAATCTGGGAGGACAGGTCGTTATAATGAAGCAGAGACCAAAACATCTTTTATAGAACCCCTCTGTGAAGCCCTAGGGTGGAATGTTCGAGGAATAAAAAAGAGTACTGATAGAGTTACAAAGGAAGAAAAGGTATCCAAAGGAAGGGCAGACTACGGGTTTCATCTGAATGAAGTCCGAAGATTCTATCTAGAGGCCAAAAGTCTCAAAGAATCTGAAATCTTATTCGGAAAAGGTTACGATAGACAAGCTATAGACTATTCGTGGTACAAATCTTGCAGTTGGGCGGTACTCACTAATTTTAGCACACTGGCGGTATATAATGCAGAAAGTCCAGGGGGGAATCATATTTTCACTCTCAATGCAGATGACTTCCTCAATGAAAACAAGGGGGAATATGATATTCTCAGTGGAAAAGATAAATTGCTATTGCTTAGCAAAGAAGGATTTGAGAATAACAAGTTAGAAAGTTATGCTAAGGCCATTGGAAAGAAGTTCGAAAGGCGCTCTGTAGATAAGCAACTCCTTGAGGATATGGTACACTTTAGAGGTGTACTTAGCAAAGATATTCTAAAATATAACCAAAATCTGAACCTGTCTCTAGAAGATATTGACGAAGCGGTTCAAAGAATTCTAGATAGACTAATCTTCATAAGAAATGCAGAAGATCGGGGAATGGAACCAAATGAACTTCAGTCCAACTACAGAATTTGGTCTGTTCAGGAAAAGGGCCACCTAATAAAAAGAATCAGAGAAATCTACACAACTTACAAAAATACCTATAACAGCGGGCTGTTCGGTCAAGAAGATCGATATAAGCACATTTCAGACATTGTCGATGTAAGTAATGAAGCACTAAGCGAAGTGATTCAAGGGCTCTATTCTCCAGAAGGTTCATACACTTATGACTTTTCTGCTATTGAATCAGACACCCTGGGTATTATTTACGAACAATATCTTGGGAATTTGTTGAGAACAACCTCAAAGAGAGCTAAAATAGAAGAATCTAAAGTACATAGGAAGGAACAAGGAATTTACTACACTCCTTCCTATATAGTTGATTATATCGTTAAGAATACGGTGAGTGAGTTCATAAGAACGCATACTCCTGAGGAGATTAAAAATGTAAAGGTCCTAGACCCTGCGTGTGGATCCGGGAGCTTCCTTATAAGAGCATATCAAGAATTAGAAAATTATTGGAAAGAACATTCTGATTTCAGTCAGCTGATTCTCGATAGAGAGAACTT
>JAJYDZ010000005.1 GCA_021790415.1 Thermoplasmata archaeon
ATGATTTTACCGGATCTCGTGAGCATAGGTGCAAGCGTTTTCTTTCTCTATATCTATTTTAGAAAGGAAATTCCTGACAGCTATGAAACTGATGATTTAAAAAATCCTGAAGATGCCATTAAAGATCCGCTGGTTTTCAAATTATTTATTCCCGTCATATTTCTTCTCATTGTTGGAAATTCCATTGGGGGCATTTATGATATACCAGTAGCATTCATTTCTGTTCCCTTGGTTGGGGCACTTGCAATAATTTCAAAGCTGAAGGGAAAAGTGGATGTAAAGAAGGCTGTTAAAGAAGCCCCTTGGCAGATTGTAATTTTTTCCCTAGGTATGTATATGGTTGTTTATGCCTTTGGGTCTAACGGCTTTACCTCAATAATGGTTTATCTTATTAACGCTACAGTTTTCTTACCTTATCCATTACATTTATTACTTTCAGGCTACCTCTTCGCAGCCATAGCAGCCACAATGAATAATATGCCATCCACGCTTCTTGCCAGTCTTGCAATAGGGCAGATTCACAACGGGTTGACTCTAGCATATGCAAGTGTCATCGCCAATGACATCGGACCAAAATTTACACCAATAGGTTCTCTGGCAACACTGTTATGGCTCTTTACCCTCCAAAGAAAGAGGGGAATAGAGATTAAGCCTCTTTACTATATGAAGACCGGCTTTATCATTGGTTTTCCAGTTTTGACAATAACACTCTTAAGTCTCCTATTGCCATTGTGAGTAGAACAAAATCCTTGCAAGAGCAAAGATGGGAAATTATCTGGATGCTATTGCATCGATTTCCACAAGCATATTTTCATTTACGAGATTTGTTATAATTGTTGATCTTGCAGGCGGGTTCTTTGGAAAATACTCCGTGAAAAGCTGATTCATTTTTTGGAAATCACTTCTCTCTTTCAAATATACGCCAACCCGAAGAACATTTTCCAGAGACATATCCGCTTTTTTGAGGATTGAACTCAATTTTTCAAAAACCCTTCTGAATTGTTTCTCAAAGGAATTATCCTCTCCTTCAGCAGTTCCAACCTGTCCTGATATGTAGAGAACATTTCCGTCCATTACTGAATCAGAAAATATTCTATTTTTCAAATCATCCTTTAAATTTATTGTCTTCTTTGTCATGGGTCATTATTATTCAGTTACTCATAAAGTATGTTTCATTGAAACATTTAATTTATAAAAAGGTTAATATTATGAAAGTCATTTCCGAGCATGACTCATGGGAACATTCCTCCGGATGAACCAAGAGTTCTTTCTGAAGCAGCAAGAAAGAAAAAAGAGATAGAACTTTTGTATCTGGAAGAAAAAAACAAAGAAGCTTTCTCTCTCGATGATCAAATGGATATCGATGAGATCTTTGACGTGGTTAAGAGATCTGTAAAGGAAGTTTTCAAGCAGGAACGTTCAGGTCTTGGTTTGGCATTTTCAAACTTGCCGTGGAATGTCGGAGCCCTTTGGGAAATTTGGGGAAATTACATAGTAATGAATGAAGAAATAGTAGAGGTCATGAAGAAATTGACAACATCCCATAAAGAATTTAATTCATTTGTCTATATGTTATTGACTCATGAATATATGCATTCACTTGGTTATATCGACGAAAACACAGCAAGACATATGACATTACTGGTTGCCGTTTCCACATATGGCATGAAGCATCCTGCAGCAATTATTAGTATGGGTGATCTATGGAAGATATATCCACAGATCAGGGAACTTCAGGGCGGAAGGGGAGATAAAATAAGATTTATCAAGAAATTTGATTCCTCAGCAACCTCATACATAGCCTAATCTGAGACGATCAATCCAAAGGAAAGATCGACAAGCTCATTATTTTCATCACTTACGAAGAAGTGCCGTGACTCTGTGAATTCATAAATTCCTTCCCTTCCAAGTTCCCTTCCTATTCCACTGTTACCAAATCCCCCTCTTGGTGCAGCCGCAGATATGAGGTGGTAATCGTTAATCCACACAGTTCCCGCGTTAATCATGTTTGCAACTTTAATTGCTTTTCTTGTGTCCTTAGACCACACACCGCATGCAAGACCATAATTGCTCTGGTTTGCAATCTCTACAGCTTCACTGATCTTATCAAATTCAAGAACTGAAAGCACAGGTCCAAACACCTCCTCACTGGCTATTTCCATCCCCGGACTTAAATTATCCATTATGGTTGGCCCGATATAGAAGCCTCCTTTGGGAACGCTTCCTTCTATTGTTTTTCTGTAGAATACCTTAGCTCCATCATCCTCTGCCCTGCGGATCATATTTCTAATCTTATCATATTGTTCTGCGGTTGTTATTGCTCCAATATCCGTATTCATATCAAGAGGATCACCGCTTTTCATCCTCTCCGCATAGGATTCTAATACTCTCAGGAATTTCTCCTTTATTGAGGACTGAACCAGAAGTCTGCTTCCGCTTTCGCACAACTGACCAGAATGGAGAAATATACCAAATAGAACGCCCTTCGCAGCCCTTTCAAGATCGGCATCCTCAAGGACAATATTTGGAGATTTCCCTCCAAGTTCCATAACAATTTTCTTGATGGTTCCTGCGGCATTTCTGGTCACATTTCTTCCTGTTTCGGTGCTTCCCGTAAATGAAAGGCCCCTAACCTTTTCACTCTTGGCAAGGGCCTTTCCAATAACTGATCCTTCACCTGTGACAATATTTAGAACTCCATCAGGCAGTCCGGCTCTCTTTAGATCCAGTGCAAGTTCAAATGTCGTTGCTGGGGTGTAATGACTTGGTTTGAGAACCATGGTATTGCCAGCAAGAAGTGCAGGGAATATTTTCCATACTGCCATGAGAAGTGGTACATTCCATGGAGTTATGGCACCAACTACTCCAATGGGTCTGTTCTGAACAATGCCATAACTCTGGGGATATTCCGGATGCTTAATCTTTCGGCTGCTCTTGAATTCGTTTGTAGTGGAAAAATACCGCATGTGTTCTAGGGCAATATTCGTATCCATAAACACACTTTGACGAAGTGTCCTTCCTGTATTCTCTGCCTCGATCCTTGCATAATCATCAAGCTTTTCCTCAAAGATGGAAACCATTTTGGCAAATATTTTCTTCCGTCCGGAAAGTGGAATATTCTCCCATTTTTCCCTGGCGTCATAGGCAATATCTATTGCTTCCTTTGTCTTCTCCTCACTGGCTTTAACGGCCTTTGCATAAATTGAACCGTCTATGGGTGAAATTACATCATATTCAATACCGGCATTATCCATGTTTCCATTGATTAAATTTCCATATCTTTTCATCTCATTCAATCTCCTTGAAAAGCATCTCCAGTTCACTTCTTCCTGCATCTCTTGGGTTCAACACCGTTCCTGTTGATTCAAGGGCAAGGCTTGCCATAGAATCCATCTTTTTTTCATATTCATTTTTAGGAATTTTCAGATCAGCAATTGTCATTGGCATTGAAAGCTGTTTCAGGAAATTTTCAACTGTAAGATGCAGATATTTTTTTCTCAGGGACTTTGGAAACTTTTTATTTATGGCTGAATACTCTGATTTTGCTTGAGAATAATTGAAGCGGATAACATGCGGAAGGAATATGCCCACCGAAATTCCGTGTGGAATATTGAAATGGGCTCCAAGCGAATGTCCAAGGGAATGAGCAAGAGTTATCTGGGAGTTGGAGAAAGCTAGACCAGCCATTGAGGCACCTATGTGAACATTAGTGATCGCATCTACATTTTCATTGTCGGCTATTGCGTCCATGAGGTTTGAAGTGATAAGTTCAACAGCTTTATCGGCAAATATATCGGAGTATGGGTTTTTCCATGCACTGCTTCTTGCCTCTATGGCATGCGTAAGGGCATCTATTGCTGTGCTTTTTCTAACCATTTCAGGAAGAGAACTTACCATAACCGGATCAAGTATTGCAAAATCCGCAATTATTTCAGGCGAGGCAAATTCATTCTTTCTGCCATGATCATCCTCACTAATCACCGCCGCCCAGGAGCATTCTGATCCTGTTCCACTGGTTGTTGGTATGAGGATTATCCTGGCTTTCTTTCTAAGATCAAGATTTATGAGTGGAGTAATATCATGCATGTCAAGACCAGGTTTCTCATAGGTGACAAAGGCAGCTTTTGCGCAATCCATGCAAGATCCGCCTCCAAGTCCCATAATGAGATCAGGTTTGAATTGATCTATTTTTCCCTTAATGGAAGAAACATATGATAATGTTGGTTCAACGGGGACATCATCTATTATGAGAACCTTTGCATCTTCAGGAAGTTCATGCCTGACTTTCTGCACCAGTCCAGCTCTCACAATGTTTCCATCAGTTAATATGGCAATCCTTCTTTGAGGAATATCATTCAGATAAGAAATGGAATCTTCCCCGTATATTATTGACGGGCTTCTAAAAAACCACATTCAGAACACCGACGGGACCTGAGAAGCAGTGTTGACCATTAATTTTGCTGCCTTGGTATATCTCATAATCTTTGCCATCGATCCCTTAAGCTTGAATTTCCCGGTCAAAATTCCCTTTATTGGGTCTACTTCACCGTTGATCAACTTTTTCCAATTTCCAAATTTTCCTGAATAAGTGAATTCAGATTTTGGAATTTTATTCAGGTCATTTGTGAATATGTATTTTCTGCAAATTCCGTGATATAGATCGAGATAGAGATACGCATCTTCTTTCATGGTCTCATCTGCATTGATAATTAGGGTTATATCCCCCTCCCAATCTCTTGCTGAGTCTTTGTAATCAGCGTTTCCATTTAGCTTTTCAAAATATGCATTTGCCCATTCTTCCGATGGAAATTTATACATATCTCAATTAAAGCCCAATGAATAAATAAAGTTTTCAATCAAAGGGGGAAGATAGGCTGGAGAGGTTATATTTAAAGTATTCATCCAATCAACTAAAGGACATTGTTTGCTTTCTAAGCGAATAAATTCTATTGTATAATATAGAAGAGGATATTTCAAAACATTTGACTGAACCCACTAAGTTATCATGCTGCAATTTAGATAATATTTTTAATGAACTTTAACTTATTCAGTGAATGGATGGTTATATTACATGGAAGAAGATTATTGCAATAGCTCTTGTTCTTGTCCTTTCAGCATCCATTTTTTCATTTTATAACCTTGAGAAAGATCGTATTGGGAGCACAAAACTAAATATTGTTGTATCGCCAATATATGTAAGAGGAAATTCATATGTTAAATTCCCAATTTATGTTTATAATCAGTTTGGAGAGCCCGTAAAAGGATTGGAAATTCTTTACTCGGGAACGGATGTAAATACAACTAACCAAAATGGGTGTGCTATTATCAATGTATACCAGTGCTCCGGCTGTGCCCAATATGCAGGTACTTTATTCAATGCATATAAGCTATCCTACTCTACATTCTTTGGAACACATAAATTTGATAGTGTTTCTATTTTGGAATCTTTAGGGTATACATACTTTTCCGCAATGGTTCAATCACAATCAGATCCTTCTGAACCTGCAATAATGATCCATTACTTTTCGGGATTATCTGCATCAACCAGCAACTATACATCATGTGCAACCTTAAGCTGCTATAAGAGCAATCAAACAATTCCTTACGGATACAATCCGCAGACAAAACTTCTGGGAACATACCAAAACTTTACTAATATAGTCATACCTATTTCAAGCTATCTTAAAACAAATGACAATTATCAATTCATCGTAGGTGGAACGTTCCCCCAATATCATTTTATCAACAGCAGCCAGGTAAGGAATCTAACAGATATCCAGAAGAACTACAATCAGATAATCTGGAATGATATCTTTCAGGTTGCCTTCATAACATCCATAATAATTCTCACAGGAATATTTTTCACACAACCCAAAATAAAGACAAAGAAAGGTGAACCATCGTCAACAAAAGAGAGCATCCTTTCACTGAAAGAACCAATGATACGCGGCATTATACCAGTAGGTACGGCTCTCCTAATAGGGCTCGGATCAATAATGATCTATTCCTTCTATACTCATACAGAACCTTATGCAGCATATCCCATATCAATAATCATTGCCGCATTGTTCCTCACTGGTTTCATGGCAATTCTATATTCAATTGGGTCATCTTCCAATAACCCTGAAAAAACAAGAAAACTAATTATGGTTTTATCCACAATTATTGAAATTGCATGGATAATAATATTCACTTTTATGGAGATCATATTTGATGGTTCAAATAATGTTTTTTCTCAACCAACAAGCACGGCAAATTCTATTCTTTCATCAATTCAATTTTTCAATCCTCTCCAATATTCAATACTCATAATTGAAGCAATGACTCATCTAATGATAATTCCAACAGCTCTTGCTCAAAATCTAACCGGATATGATTACATATTTGTAATAGCGGGTTCAATAATTTCTATATTCTCTGTAATGTATGTATATATGATAACAATGGAAGACTCTTATTTTAAATAAAAACTCGATGATTTATTTCCTCTTTCTCATCCTACCATATATTGATGAGAGAATCCAGAGCACTTCTCCATTCTTCCTTGAACTTACCAAGGTCACTTATTGCATTTAACCCTGAATTTGTTAGGGTGTAGACAAATTTCTGTCTGTCCCCCTGTTTTTGCTCTTCCCTTTGTACATAACCTTCCTCAACCAGGGAACTTAGGGCAGGATACATTGATCCTGGTGTTGGTCTCCATAGACCATGCGTTCGAATTGAAATTTCCTGCATGATTTCATATCCATGCATATCTCTCTGCTCCAATATTTTCAATATTAGCGGTTTGAGTATGCCTGGCGGTATCATATTAATTGTGAATGGTCCACATCTGCAGTTGCATCGGTCTTTCATGTTGGTTCTCAATATCTCTTATACATTTATTATTTTTGAAAAAATAAATTTGGATGAATTTCTGGAAATGTAAATTCAATCTCATAGGAGAAGAATTAACATTACCAATCGAAATTCAATCCTTTAAGGTTAAGGGGGTTTTAATTTACTCAACCTTTCCTTTTGCCTTCTCATTTAGTCTGGAAAGCCTCTTTTGGAGAACCATGATTTGTTCCTCAAGTTGCTCCTTGTAGTCTTCCAGATCTTCTGAGCTTTCGCTCATGTGCCTTTTCATTCCATGGCCATTGCAGCCACATCTTCCTTCTTGCATTCTTTCCATTTGTTTTACCTCAACTGTATATGTCATACGACTATATATAGATGCCGATATATCGTCTCCAACACATCTAAGCGATTCATAAATGTCTGGATATCGTGGCGCTTCTTTAATATGTTAAATAAGTTTTCTTGCACATTTCCACCCATAACTAATGGAATTGTTCTGGATTCGAAATCGATTAGAATATATTTTTTAGATCTATTCTTTTGAAGACTTTGGCTCCATATTCTTCACTCCCAAAAATGGAATCATGCAAATTATGGATACCACAATTATTGTCTCCAGAATATAAGGGAAATCAGACTGCCCAAGGCTTAGATATATGATTGCTACCATAATAAAGACAAGCACATTGAATATGAACATCAGAACAGCTGAAAAGAAACGATTTTTCACAGTGGCATTTCCGGTGGAAACATAAAACATCACAACGAATACCATGATAAATGATTCTGATGCAAAAGACCCAAGAAATACTGAAGAATTAGGTAGGGGGCTATCAATAAAATAGATTGTCATCAAGATGGAAAAAATTAGAAGGGAAAGTATGATTGAAAGAGTTACTTTAATGTTTAATCTATGAGGGATAAAGGATAGAATAAAACCGAAAATGGAAGAAAATATGGCACCGCTCAACAACCCCTCAATGATTATAGGTATCTGGTCCACAGACCCCACATATGAAAGAACGGGAGATATGTATAGAATTAACCCTGCAAGTGATGTATTTACTATTGCAAGGGTAAATAGAAAGAGATATTTCGACAAAATTCTCATCTGTTACTCCTCCTAATTCTTGTGGATGCAACTGCAGCAATGAATATGGATAATGCTGAACTTGCAATCATAAACTGGTTTGTCACATACCATGGTACATAAGAATGATCATTTTGGATATACAAATCAGAACTGATTTCTGAAAGGTTGAATGCACTGCTTCCGTTTCTGCCGTAAGGTAATTGTTTGAGACCAATCTGCAGTGGCATAGGAAACATGGATGAAAGGGAAGGGGGATTGCTATTAAGGGTGAATACAGGGGAAGACGGAAGTTGAAACTCCTTGTTTGACAAAATTTGCAAAGGAGCTCTTCTAATATTGCCGGACTGATATGGGAGATTGAAATTGAACATGTCAAGTGGAATATTACTCAAAGCAACGAATCTGTTCAATGCTGGAAGTTCCCAGTTATAATCTATAAATCCCAGGATAGAGGCATGGTTCAAAATTGTGGAAGAAACATAATTTTCCTTGGAATATGGTGATATGAGGATAAACGGAATCCTCTGGCCAAGCATATGCCCTCCAACGCTTGGGGGCGCGATCTGGTCATAAAATCCTCCCCCCTCGTCAAAAGTGAGGAATATTGCAGTACTGTTCCATTCCGGGCTTTGCATTATGGCATCAATCATATAAATTAACCACAGTTCTCCCTTCAACATGCTATGGGGCGGTCCGCTTGAATAATCCACTGCGTTGCCGCCAATAGGCATTACATATGAAACACTTGGAATAGAGTTGTTTTTCAGTTCAGAAAGAAAGTCCTGCCAGCTTCCAAGTTCAGGTGTCTTCTGTGTTATACCGGATATATATCCCAAGACATTCATATCGCTGTTAACTGCTTTTGTGTAATATCCCCAAGATATTCCATGTGATTGGAGCTCTCCAAATATGGTTTCGGAAAATGGGATATATGGTGGCGGGCCATAATCATTTATCACAGGAGAAAATCCGGCCATGTTGTAGAGCCTGTTTGGGGATGTCTCTGATAACATACTCGCAAAATACATATCACCAAGTGAATACTCCTCTGCAAGGTCCCAAAGGGGAGCAACCTGCGATGCAGTATAATATGTCATTGATTGGGGTCCGGAATTATTGTAGAAGCCATTCATCTTTCCATTATTCCAATCCAGGTGATATGCAGAATATCCCTCCACAGGGTCAGGGGTACTATATGTTCCATTGGGAACAGCCTTCAATTCATTCATTATATATTGATTAGGGGGATTAGTTATGAGATTAACAGGTTTTTCCAACGAATTAATAAGGGTCTGGTTTGAGGATGTGTTGGAATCGCAAGGGTATTTCCCAAAGATATTGTCAAAGGCATGATTTTCCATCATTATTTCAATAACGTGTGTTATTGATGTTTCTGTCTTTGTTGGTGATGTTGAGGCTGTGGAGTTATATGAAACAAAAATGGTGAAAAACATCAAAATTGCCAACGCAACAGCAACCTTCTTCATTGGCGTTTATCATCTGGAATGGATATAATCATTTCCATCTTTTTCAATGATCATTCTATTATTTCAATTAGGTATTCATCCCCATGGCGTCTTCGGTTCCAGTTCTATATGGATCAGCAAAATCAGATACTCAATACGCCTCGAAAGCACATTCCATAGAGAAGCTCTTAATGCATAAGGAAGAGGAAGAATGGGATGGCAATTTTAAAACTCGTGAACTACCCGTAAACGAAAAATTGAAAAAGCTTCTCTCTTCATTTTTTCCCATAGATCAACTCAGTTTCGCATTCGAGGACAGGATAGCATATTCATTTGGAAAATCATCCATGGAAATACTTGCTGCAAGACTGGGAAAATTGGGAGAACCTGTTGAAGCGGTTGTCTTTCCAGATTATGGAAATATAGAAAGTATGATTAAAAACCTTGATCCAAGGAAATATGAGTTAATTCCTGTAGGTGGGACATCAAATGTAACCGGTGCTCTCTTACATTCAAAGGGTAAGATTAAACTTGCTGTCAGTACAAAGAATTTCAAGAGAGTTGAATTCAGAGAGAATTATGTCATTCTGGGAGCGGGTTACACTGGTTTAGAGGCAGAAAGCATTCTTCATGAATATGGATTCACTCTTGGAAATTTCCCGGAATCGTTTGAATATTCAACCTTAGGTGGATGGGTCGCAACAAAGGCAATAGGTCAGGAATCTAACCAGTATGGTGGAATGGAAAATATCATCATAGGGGTGAGGATGATAGGATCAGCAGGGTTCTTCAGGGAAGAATTTGTTCCCAGAAATTCAGAGGGTCTGGATTTAAAAACACTAGCCTTGGGTGGAGAGGGCAGAACAGGATTAATAACGGATGTTGCCTTCAAGCTTTATAAAAACCCAACAAGGAGGTTCTTCAATTCATATTTTTTCAAGAATTACGAGGAAGGGATAAAACAAATTTCTAAAATGAAATTTTACCCCAGCATTTTAAGGCTTTCAGACGAAGTTGAAACTTCAATTTCACTGGATGGGGAATTTAACACGCCGATGAAAAAACTCTATGAAGGTTATCTGAAGATAACCGGAGCAAGGAATGGTTCCATGCTCATAATGGTTAATAATTCTATTCCATCACCTGAAATACCACGAAAAGCAATAAATGCAGGGAAGTACCCAGCCAGGCAATGGCTTGAAGGAAGATATTCAAGACCTGCTTTGGGAAATATTCTGTGGAAGAAAGGTATGATACCTGATACGCTTGAAACGTCCACAACATGGAGCAACCTTTATAATGTTCACAAAGCGGTGCAACAGAGATTCTCGGATCAGATCGAGAAGGAACATGCAAAGGGAATCATAATGTCGCATATATCTCACATTTACTCTTCTGGAGCCTGTATTTATTTCACATTTGTCATTTGGAGAGAAGATGATCAGATGAAACTACTGGAAAATGTCCGTGATGTAATAATGAATACATTCATAGAAAATGGATGTGCAGTGAGTCACCATCATGGTCCAGGTAAATATCTGGAAAAATATCTTGACGAGAAGATAACTCCAATTAGGAAAAGGATATACGATCCGCTGTTCTCAGAGGATTGAACAGATGAAGGAATTTTCTTATATTATCAGGGAGAAGGACATAGACCAAGCTGATGGAGGTTTCTATGATGTTCTCATAATAGGCGGTGGAATCACAGGTGCGGGAATTGCAAATATACTTTCAAAGAATGGCATATCAGCAATTCTTGTTGAAAAATCAGACTTTGGTTCAGGGACAAGTCAGGGCTCATCGAAGTTGATCCATGGCGGATTAAGATATCTTCAGGAACGAGAATTCAGGCTGGTCAGAGAGTTGCTGAAAGAGCGTAACTATATCCTTTCCAATGTTAGAGATTCTAAAAAAATAAAGTTCAATATTCTCATAGGGGAATCCACATGGAAAAGATCAACCATCAGAACAGGTCTCTTTCTGTACAATCTTCTCGGTGGAAAACTTAAGATTCCGAAGTTCCATGAAAATGGGGGAAAATATCCATCTGATTTCAAAGGTTATTTTGAATACGAAGACGGATGGTGTGATGATTCAAGACTTGTCATATATAATATTGTAACTGCACATGAAAATGGTGCAATATGCATGAACTATTCAGAATTCAAGTCAGTGGAAAAGGCAGGTGAGCATTACCTATCCTCAATATATGATTCAATCGGCAAACGATCAATACGCGTGAGATCAAGGATGATAATCAACTGCGCAGGACCATGGGCAGAAACAATAGCAAAAATGACGAATACCGAATCCTCACTGCCATTCAAACTCAGCAAGGGGGTGCACATAGCGGTGAGCAGGAGCAAGTTTCCCATGGATTCAGGAATTGCTTTCATGTCTCAAATAGACAGAAGACAGATGTTTATAATTCCTGCCGGAGAAGTTCTAATCATCGGGACAACAGATAATCTGGTTGAAAATCCTAATGATTTTGAGCCATCTATGGACGATATTGATTATATAATCAGGAGCGCAAAGCAGGTCATACCCGATCTTGATCAGAAAGATATTCTCACATCATATGCCGGTATTAGACCACTAATTGGCGACGCTGATGATCCCGGAAAGATACCAAGAGATTTTGTGATTAAGACAGATGGATATGTAATAAACGTATTCGGTGGCAAACTGACAAATTATAGGGCGGCATCCAGAAAGGTTGCCAAGATTGTCTCAATGAAATTTGGCTTAAGGTTCCATATTAAGGGGATGCCGGAAATTTCTTATCAAAGACCTGAAAGCGCGGAGAGATTCGTTAATGAAATCAGGTATGAGTGTGCAGTATTTCCGGAAGATATATTGAGGAGAAGGGAAGCTTTCAGGATCTACAGGGAAGATTTGGGAAAATCTGAAGAGAAGGCAGTAAATTCAGCATTCAGGGAGATAAAAAAATGACAGCGAAAATACATGCAATAGTCAATCCCAATGCAGGAGGTGGGTATTCATCTAATGTTTGGCCGAAGGTGAAGAATCTCCTTTCAAAATATGACCTGACATATTCAATTACTGAAAAACATGGTGATGCAGAAACATTTGCAGAGAAGGCCATAGCCGACGGTAATGAGTTTATTGCAGTAGTTGGAGGTGATGGGACACTCAACGAAGTGGTTCAATCATGTGAAGGAAAAGATATCACGATCATACCGGTCTCAGCAGGAACAGGCTCAGATTTCGTGAGAAACTTCAGCATTAACAGGGAAGGTTCAATACAGGATATGATAGACCGAAATATCTCAGTGAGCGTGGATCTGGGGATAGTTGAATCATCCCTTGGGAAAAGATACTTTGCCAATATAGCCGAAGCAGGGTTTGGAGCAGACGTGATGAAACGGATGAATTCCCATAAGAAGAAAAGAGGCGGTAGTTCATTCACATCAACCATACTTATGGAACTTTATAATTTCAAAAAATTTGAATGTTCCATACAATCAGAAGAATTTGAGGAAACATTAGATGTTTCAGAGATCATTGTTGCAAATGGTCTATACTTTGGTGGTGGAATAAAGGCTGCCCCGGATGCATCCATGGATGACGGTCTTTTAACGGTTCATATCATCAGAGGTGCAGGTCGAGCAAAACTTCTGATGAATCTAAGGAAATTAAAAAGTGGTTCTTATATTCACGACAAGGAGGTTATAAGCTTCACAACAAAGAGATTACATATAGATGGTTCTGCACTTGTAGAGATAGATGGAGAGGATTATGGAACCCTCCCTTCCAGTTTTTCAGTCAGTTCAAAGATATTGAAGGTTCTCGGAATACTTGAAAAAGACCTGGAAACTACCTGATAATAACCCATCAATAAGGGGATATTTTAAGAGAAAGAGCAAAAAGCCAATACTATAATTTCAGAGGTTTGATAATATTGAAGAACCGGATGATGTAAAAACAAGCACAAGTAAGAATTTTATACATGCACGATATATAACTCATTGTGGAAAAGTATGTCTTTCTTTCCATTCTATTGACTTTAATCATGATATTGCCTGCTTTTTCACTTATAACGCAAACTGAAGATATAAATGCACACCCAGTAAAAAATGAAAGCAACTTTGGTAATGTAGCTTTAGCCCCTCTCAATACCCCTATTGATAGATTTGTTTGTAGTGACAAATCATATGACTATGCAAATTTTACTTTACAAAATTTAGATTATAATATTTCTACAACAAAAGGTACAGCGGGTAGTGTTATTAATATGGCCAATAATTTCACCGGGGCTTACTACATACAAAACAACGGCACATTGGTAGAGCAAAACTTTATTGGCAACAATATTAGTTATCTGGCGAAAAGCCCTCTTTTATATTTAAAATATAATTATTTAAACTACAACGGAGAATATTATGGGGAAATGCCCTACTATAATAACACAAACGTGTTAAAGTGGATTTTCATTTACGGAACAAATCCTAAAGATTATTTTGAAATTTGGGGTTTCAATTTAGTAAATAATACGGTAATAAATTACACCGAAACCAATCTTTCCATGCTGCCGACATGCAATAGTAACTTTCAATTAACATATGTCGGCAACGGTAATTTCATTGGGATAGGCGGTGGGGAATCAAATTATTATGTTTGGAACTTCTATGAAAAAACATTAGTTTATTCCGGAACAGACCCATTTTATATAGTTGAAGCTAATAATATCTATTTCATCCCCCAATATGATGAATTTGTTGATGTGTGGGCAGACGGGACAAGAACTGATAATATTCAATATGCCCGCATAGGCATAAACGGAGAAATATCAAAGGTTTACAATATAACAACCAATCAAACTTATAAGATCAATGGTGTTTTTGAC
The DNA here is from genome assembly GCA_021790415.1 of Thermoplasmata archaeon. Next base: position 14,273 of record JAJYDZ010000005.1, read on the forward strand.
ATAATTGTTGATGTGAACACTAATGACATCTGGATTAATGATGGAGCAGGCAGTTATGGTTTAATCATTATTTTACATTGGACCGGCTCTTCATTTGATTTGGTATCTCAAAATTATACCAGTTCAGACCTTATAGATAATTCTTACAATGATTATGCAGTTGAAAATAATTATATCCCCATTATTACGGATACAGGATGTATCCAATCAGGTTCGGGAGGTTATGGAAGTCCAGCGCAATTTTTTATTAACGAATTCCAAAGAACAGCAACAAATATAACAGGTTTATCAGGAAATGATATCAGATGGGCCACTTCCGCTGTTGCCGGAGACGGAGCACCAATCGGAATTCAATTACCAGAGGTTAATAATTCGAATTTAAATTCATCATATTATGGAATGTGGCTTAATACTTCCTCAAAAGAACCCCATGTTTTTTATGTCTGGAATAGCTCTGAACCGGAATCAATAGCTAGTTATTTAAGAAAAGACGAATCATTGCAATTTCAAGTCAAACTTCGGGAAAAAGGTCTCCCTATAGGAACATCATGGTCAGTTACTCTTAACCGCACAACTGAATCATCCACAA
>JAJYDZ010000390.1 GCA_021790415.1 Thermoplasmata archaeon
CGCCGATCTGAATAACGAGAAATTCTATTATATAACGGCAACAACAAAACCGCAGATGGAAACTCTCCTGAAACAGGGTGTGATCCAAATGGAATTATTCACAGAGAAATTATGTGAGATCGTCCATGAGGATATTCGATACATACTGAGAAGAAATCCGGTACGGGCAAAGGAGATTCAGGACAGCAGAAACAAAAAGATTGAAAAGATCAAGAATATAACAGAAGAAAGGAATGCGTATCTATCAGAACATCCAAAGGCTGATGTGTCAACAGCCATTCATATGATCAATGAAAGAATTGAGAAGCTGAAGGTATCCGGTTTCGTCACAGTAGAAGCCAATGATCGTGTATTGACAGTAAAAATAGATGAGAAACTCCTGAAGGATGAATCATACCTTGACGGCTGTTATGTCATCAGATCCAATCTTCCCGTGGATCAGGGAAGTATGGATATCATACACAAAAGATATAAGGATCTGTCAAACGTTGAATGGGCATTCCGTACCATGAAATCCGATACCATGGAATTACGTCCAATTCTTGTGAGAAAGAAATCACGCACAAGAGCTCATGCATTCATTGTAATGATAGGATACCTAATAGAAAAATATCTGAGGGAAAAGTGGATTGATATTAATATCACCGTTGAAGAGGGGATCAGTGAACTCTCATCCATAAACAGCATGGAGATTCAGGTCGGTGCAGTTAAATATACTCAGATACCACAAGCCAGGGAAATAGGATCAAAACTCCTTGATGCACTTTCTGTAAAACTCCCAAAGGCAATCCCATACAGCAATATTCAGATAACCACGAGAAAGAAACTGGAACTTCAACGGAAGAAGTAGAAAATCAGCCTATTTCTGTGTGGTTGTTCCATAATATTTTCGTGGGAGTTCCGTTATAACATAAACTCTCTGCCCATTGTACCTTCCGGGAATATCTCCCTTTCCGGATGTGCCGATGGGGGTTACCGTTCTTTCTAGGAATCCTTCAATCTCATCCTCTTGCAGTATGAGTTTTCCATTATCCCGCTCCAGTCTTCTCACCATGTATATGGTTATCTTCAGATCACTTTGTAATCTTTAGTTACATAAACATCCATGTTGTCAACGCCAATTGAATATTTTCCAAAAACGGCGAAGTAAAAGTTTCCAAAATCGCCAACTAATTCTTTCCACTTTCCATTATGGAAGTGGTGATTTAGCTGTTCGACGCGGAAGTGTGGTATTTGATTAGAGAATAACGTGACAAAGGAAGCCATAATAGTGGATGTGCGGGAGATTGGGAGCACTGCCACACTGCTCTCAGAGGCTGGCGTCGTGCAAGATGCATTGGCGGAATGGTTTTCAATTAGAAAAGGCGATTAATGGAAAGTCTAAATACGGGTAACCGTATATACGGTTAGATGGCTAAAACAAAAATAACTGTTTCCGTGGAAAGGCAGGTAGTGGACAGTGCGAAACTGGCTTTACTAAAAAAAAGGAGAACGCTCAGCGACTACATTGAAAACTCACTTCGCTCCCTTTCCACATCGGAGTTCCTGAATAACATATGCAGGGAACTTAACCTCGATTGTGGATATATAAGCGGGGAGGACGTGGAGAGGAAGAGACCGGATCTCACGAGCAAAGTCCATTCGGAAACTATTGTCAGGGAAATACGAAATGAAAGAGTCTCGCGTCTATCTTGATACCAGTATACTGGTCAAGAGGTACGTTAAAGAAGAGAACAGCGATATAGCTGACAGCTACTTTCATCTGGTTCAACAAGGAGATGCTGTTATTTGTCTTTCCGAGATCAACCTAGGCGAGGTGGCAGTTGTTTTCGACAAGTACTCAAGAAAAACTGGTATTGACGCGAGAGCCCGGCTCCAGACAATGCTCAGCGAACTAATAGGTCTTGAAAGATCCTCGTCGGTTGAAATACATCCTGTAAGCAGTCGTATAATCCAGAATGCCATTAAAATAGTTCTTGAACATCACATATACATCGTTGATGCAATTCATCTGGAAACCTGTATTGATACCGGGAGCACTGTATTCTGTTCCGCTGACAGAGAGCTTAATGCAACAGCCAGGAAACTTGGCATAGAAACAGCTCTGTGATGACTGCATTACCCATTCATTTTTTCTGACAGGATCGCGATCATACCACAATGGTAACATAAGAGGAAATGCGCGTACAAGGCCCCTACTCGAACCTATCATTCTGTCAGTATTCCCATAAAACATTAATCAAATCCCGACCGGTCTACTCTACGAACTTTGTCTGTATTTGGTTTGCTTTAGATTCCTGGATTTTCTTATAAGGTTTACGCCTTGATTCCAACCAGAGAACGTCATCATAGTATTCCCGTTCTCTTCTGATCAGACCATTTTCAAACTCAAAAATATCAACTGATCTTCCTGATAATAATTCTAACTTTGCAATTACGATTCCTTTTTCCATATCTGAAACCAAGTTTAAAACCTTGAATTTTTCATGAATGTTTCTATAGGCTCTTATCATTGTTTTCACATAATCACCTTTTCCAATCACAGTTTCTCTCATAGGGGGACCGTAAGAAATCCACTCCACATCTTTCGAGAGAAACGTTTCGTATAGTTTCCAATCACGGTTGTTCTCTGCATTGAAGAACTGTGTGATCTTCTCTTCAAGTTCATTTTTTGGTTCTATATTTATATCCCCGACTAAACATTACAAACTACGTCAAAGTTCCTCAAGAAAGTCCCTCACATTTCTCACCTTTCCGTCCTCGGTGTCCAGCTTACTTTCACTTATCTGATTCAGGACATATCTATTCAGAAGGGTTTCCATTGTGGCAATCAGACTCTGAATAAATATACCAGGAGAGCAATAGACCGACTTACGAATCATAAACGTTCCTCCTATGGCCTATTTTCAATACCAGAATTATCAATCTTTCCTTATCAAGATCCATTATCACTCTATAATCTCCTGCCCTCAGTCTGT
>JAJYDZ010000391.1 GCA_021790415.1 Thermoplasmata archaeon
ATCAAGAGTTTATCAAAGCGGTAAGAAACCTCCATACTAACTAGTTTTTCTGAAATCAATAAACGCACGCGTTGATGGTTGCGAAGCAGTCGTTAATACCTCCATACTAACTAGTTTTTCTGAAATAAAATTTCATTTTGATGACCTTTGAAGAAACTTAGGATACCTCCATACTAACTAGTTTTTCTGAAATTTGTCCATCTCCCTGATCCTCTCCTCGAGGGATAGCCGCCTCCTCCATACTAACTAGTTTTTCTGAAATCCGTCATAGCATTCCATATCTCTATTAATTTTTTCTGGTAAGGAATGGAAAAAATACAAGATTTTAAAATAGCTTAAGTTCAATGAAATTGATGGGTTAAATTCCAAAAATGCCCTAATGAGGCTAAAAAAGAATACTCAGACCGGTCAGGTTATTCTTGAAAGTTTATTTAAATACCATCAAGGTACTTACAACACGTTTTTAATATCCTGTTCTTGGTCACCAATCTTGATTCTTTCTATGTAACTCTCGCTTTTCAACTGGTAAATTATTATTCTATCTGTGGGATTAATAATTTTTTTCAGATCCTTCTTTAGTTTTTCAAGGCTTGATTCCCTTATATCACCCTCGAAAACAGAGTTTTGAATCCAAATTAAATAGCGCTTTAAGAATTTATTAACCCTGGAAACACGTTCCTCTGAAACGTCATATACAAGTATTACGTATATTAATCCCAACTCCTTATTCCTTTATAGGACTCCTCTCCCTTAATATGGTTCATGAGTTTAACGCACTCAGCACGAATTAGCCCGCCATAAGTTGTATATATATTCTCGTATTTTATGGTCGTGTTGATCTTCTCATTATAGAGTTCAAGAAAAATCTTTTTGCCTTTTTCATTAAGATAAACCCCTTCATTTTCATTGCGAAAGCAGGATTTGTCCACCATCTGGTTGTTCACTACATTTGCTATTACTCTCTCGACTATTAAAGGCTTAAAAATATCAGCTATATCCAGCGCAAGAGAGAAGGATCTGTCGGATGGTTCATGTAAAAAGCTGATAGATGGATTGAGTCCTGTAGTCATAATTTTGGTAAGAGTAGAAGAATAAAGAATTGCGTTACCAAATGAGATCATGGAATTTAACGGGTCTTTTGGAGGATGAAACTCTCTCTTAAACGATTCCTGTCCTTTATATATGAAAGGAAATGAAGCATAATATTCGCTCCAAATATTTCCTTCAGTCCCCAAAATTGATTGAATGCTATCTTCCTTAATTCTGTATGAATTAATCCTCTCAATTTGTTTGTTTAGTTTTCCTTCCTTATTGTAGTATCTTAAATTTCTAAGTATCCCGCTCCTTATGGCTCTTACCATTTCTGCAGCTACTTCTTTCCTCTTTGTCTGATCGATATAATACTGCGCCTGCTTTATTGTAAAATTTCCGATTTCATTTTTACCGGACGGAATGAGTGAAGACATATAAGAACCGGATTCTTTCAAAAAATGAACACAAATATTTAGCTTCGCCAGATAATCCAATGCCCATGAAGAAAAGCTTACCTTGGCGGTTACAATTATTTCGCTTATGTTAAGAACAGGGATCGAATGTTTGAAATCTTCGCCCTTAAAAAATAGTGTATTTCCCTCCCTTTCAACAGACCCATTTTTTGTTAAATAAAACTCATACATCTTCCTACCTTATGTATTTTAGAAGTATGCCTCCAAGTTCGGTCTTGTAAGTCCTGTACCTATCATATGTTAAGAGACCCGAACTCTGATATGCCTTAAGTTTTGCAAGACTAAAATCCTCATCTTCAAGAGTAATGCCCATTATGAGCTTTTTCAGCACATTCTTCTCATCCACTGGCATGATCAGGACAGGAACTTTCAGAAAATTTAAAATATTCGGGTCAGGGTAAAACAGTTCATCATATTCTACACGCTTTTTATTATATATGGCTTTCAATGTTGTCGGGTCATTTGCATTTTCAAATTCGTAAATATCCATTTTAACCAATTCCCACCTTTCATTGTAATTTTTTACATTCTTGTCAATTACATTATAAACCTCTGATATTCCAAGGATCCCTGCGAATATGGATAGAGCTATGGTTTGGATTTTCCTTCCTCCTGAAACATTTAAATAAAACCTGTCAACCTTATATTCATCCCTCTCTTTTATCATTAAATCTATAACTGTCTCCAGAAAAGCATTTAATTCTTCACTGTTCTCAATATCATCTGTTTTTAACTCCTTGAGCTGGACTCTCACATTGTCATAATTGGTTAGAAGGGAGGCAACAGCCGCCTTCGCTCCCTGAATTACCTCAGGGTTCTTTGTGTGTATTATGATTACATCATTAAGAGATTGATCTACATTCCTTAAGTATCGATAAAGTTCTGTAACTATCATTGGTGAAGTTCCAATGGGATTCAGAAGACAGGATTTCATTGTATATCCTCTTTCACAATTTCTTTTATTTCTTTGAGATGGTCATATTCGTTGTTTTTCCTGACCCTTAATATTCCAAGTTTTGTATCCATAAATTTCTCTCCATTGAAGCACTTAACAGTCCAGTGGGTTTTTGGAAACTTTTGTTCTGTCCTTTCATTTCCAAACTTGGTCTTAGATCTTATATCGGGGAGTATAAGTTTTAATTCGTTTCTGACAGCTGCAAAGCCCGATAAAGTTAGACCCTTGCCGTATCCTAAAGCTATAAGGTCATTGCTATTTTCCGGTCCAAAATAAATTGTATCTTTATACCATTCCCGGTTTTTCTTAATAATCATATTGGAATTTTTTAGAACAATTCCTAACAGACTTTCTTCAATTTCCTGTCTATTGCCTTCTATTCCAAACTGTCGGAGACTGGATTCCCTGTCCCGCAATTTGCTTTGAATATTCAACTCTCCATAAAATTTTCCTGAGTATATCAGAGGCATGGCATTGGGCTTAGATCTCTTAACTTCACTAAATTTTATTTCAACTT
>JAJYDZ010000392.1 GCA_021790415.1 Thermoplasmata archaeon
AAAAACAAAATCACCGTCTAATAACCCTCCGCCACCGAATACAGTTGTTGAAGTTAGGTATCTTATAGACTCAAGATCACTTATCAAACCAATCAAAAAGCCAAAAATATACGCTTTTATCATCCCTTCTTTATATGAGTCTATGTACGCTAGATATGCTATATAGAATAGTGTAACGATAGTTGCTAAAATGTCAAAGCTGCCAGAATGCTTCCCTATGAGCCTCAACTGATGATAAAAAGCTGAAAAAAACAGGTCAAAGCAGAGTAAAATTATTACTACCATAGTGACAGATTTAGAAGATTTACCTGGATGTAACTTGAGGTACCAGACAATTAGCACTGAAGAAATAACCAAAGGCAAGATGAAGCCCAAGTAATCAAGCCTTATTAGAGTTCCAGGAAGAGGCGATGAACTAAACTGCCCCATTATGTAAAAAAAACCGACTGAAAAACTCATTACAAAGACATTTAGTAAAAGATAAACCAGAAAGAGGATCAAGAAAAAGCAGAGGAAAAGTGAGACCCGCTTGAAGGAATCATGTTTTTCTTCTGAACACTTGCTTCTCATTTTCATTACCAGATACGAAACAGGATTAAGGCATTTCATGAAGTTAGGAAAGTTAAGTAATTTTAAAACTTCTTCCTAAAAGATTCTTTTCATAATGTTAAGTTATCTCATTTACTTCCAGCACTAAATTTTAGATATTATCAATTTCGAAATTCATCATTAATTATGGAAAATAAATTGAATTCTTTGGTATCGCAAATGCAAAATAATATTAGCAAAATCATATTGGCATAATATGGGGAAAGCAGAGGATTGCTTTGAGGAGAAGTGGGAGGAATTACTGAAAATGTACAAAGAAGACTGGAAATACAATCTGAAAAAGCACGGAAAAGTTGCCCTAAAATACGTGCCGGAGCATTTTTATTCTGAGGGTGATGTTGAAGCAATCTTCTCCTGTCTGCTGAGAAATAAATTGATTAAAGAAAAATACTACAATTCCGCATACGTCGTTAGAAACCAGCTGAGGTTCTCCCCGGGAGATTACGAAGGTTTCAAAATATCAGAAAAAATTGTCAAAATGAGAAAGTACCTAGGAAAAGCAAAAGTTGGTAAGAAATCTTTTGTTCCGGATATTGTTATTGACAGTCTGAGCGGTGCTAGCAAAGACTCTTTTCTAATCTTTGCCGAACTTACATATCAACCTGGTTTCAATGAGAGATACAATGAAGGGATACCTCAGCGAATTCACGATTTGATTCTGAAAGCAGAAGAGGAGGCAAAAACACTGACTTCTGCCTTTGATGCAGGTGTCTGCAAATCTGGGTATGTCTGCGTAATCTCCGATGACCTTGTATCAATAGACGGGGCGATGGATCTGATGGATAAGCTTGATGACATTTATTCTGATATAAACTTCCTCTCTGACGGCATGACACTCGAAGAAAAATACAGGATACTAGAGAAATCCTGAGAAACAGGCATCAATGGAAATGCATAAGGGCAATCATTTCAACAATTTAACCTTTATTTTGGGGTTAGGGTAAAATTTTTTACTCTGATATTAACGCCTTGACTCATTTCTGATTGTTTATACTCTCACACTGTTCAGCTAGAATATGTCTTAAGTGGTCCTTTAATTCTTCTGCGAGTTTCTCTTCCAAACCATTCGGTATTTCCCTATCTTAGAGTAAACCATCTCCCCTCCCCTCGATCTATATGACTTTCCTTTCTAATTCTAGAATCCAAAATCAATGAACTAGAGGTCATAAATTTATGGGGCTGCATATTATGGTGAATTCAAGAGATTTGTCAACGAGATGCTTGGTTTTTAAGGCAGAGGGAGTAAAATGCCTAGTAAGGATTTTTTTTTCACAATGTTCACAAATTACGCAACTTTATAATAGTTTTTTTACGGTCTTGTTGCCTGCAGGCATATTGATATTTCTCATCCTATACTAACATTTTTAATTGTGACCAGCAAAATTTAAGCAATAAAAGCAACTCCCTCTTTAGTTTACAGATCCAAGGATTTAATGAATAAGAATTAGGGCAAGTTTATCCAAAAGGCCCACTCTCTCTGCCATATTTTTTCCGATACATTTCTTCAAGTTCATCATAACGCATCATAAGATCAGAGCCATTTCTCCTCACATAAGATACCATCTTGCTTCCAAATTTCAGATAGTACGGTTTTTCATTACCTGTATTCACCCTGACAAGAAGTATTGGCTTATTTCCATATTTTACTAATGTGGATTCAACTGGAACAAATGGAATTACGTTGTCGTTGACCATTTGCTCAACTTGTTCTTTACTTGTATTTCCACATCCTATTATGTTGCCGTTGTCATCAACACCCAGCACAATCGTACCTCCATCACTGTTTGCAAATGCTACAACGCTCTCCAAGAACTCTTTTTATTTCCGATTTCCTTCTTGTACTCTAGAAACTTCCCCTCACCAAGAGACGCAAGGTATTCAACCTCGTCTTTGGCTTCATCATACTCTATCCAGTCTCTTGAAAAATATCCATAGCTTTCATCGTATCGAACTATGTCAATTACCTCTAATTTTTCCGTAATAAGGAAGCAGTAAAACAAGGAAGGTGGATTCCTCAGGTCTATTGAAACAGAATCTCCATATATTGGAATCTCACCCCGGGGATGTTCCTCTCCGAGTGGTGACTCAATCATATATTTTATGATAAGATTCTCTTTGAATTCAGGTGAAACCTCGATGTGTACAACTATTGAATTTCTCCGAATGGTGATCTTTGTAAATCTTGCCCTATAATCTGGAATGACAAAAACCGCTTTTCACAGCCAGTAAAGGGCTGTGCCAAATCCTTTAATTTCAAGCTCATTCTCTATAGCATTCGGTATGTCAGAATAAATTGGTAGCCCTTTTGTACCCATTTATTTATTGAAAATTCCGGCAAGCTCTTGTTTTGTAAACTTCCAAAGATA
>JAJYDZ010000393.1 GCA_021790415.1 Thermoplasmata archaeon
CCATAAATTTAACCTAAAACGTCTAAAGCCATTTTTTCTTAATATTCCAAAGATAGACATAATATAGAAATTTTGATCAGAATTATTAACATGAATAGTATAGAAGACAGTCAACAAACCTGTTATTCCTTCAATAATGGGTGCAATAAATGTAGTGAAGCCCATTATCTTTCGGTCCGTTGGTAGTTTTTCGGTTCATGTGGGCCTAAAAATCTATCTCCATTGAAGTGGACCATATGTTCTGGGGTATCTGCTATCCATACCTCGCTTTCCCAAGAAATTTCCCTTAGATACTTCACCATAGTACTCCTATTGGGGAAAGCTGTCACATATACCAACCCTGCTGATGTATTGCTGAACACTATGGCCAATTCATTTCTCCTTTTCTTATTAATAGGGCCATGGCTTGTCACAGCTTCAATCAGGTAGAGCCACATTCTCTCTTGATCCAAAATGATGACGTCTGGAATCTTTCCATGCGGATTGATTGTTATTTTCAGAGAATTAAATCCTTCTCCATCAAAATAAAGAAATTTCTTTTCAGCATCTCCAATATATAGGATTCTGGGTCTTTTTATGAATCTTGGGATAAATAGGGAGAGAATTTTCTCAACAAGTACGTTTTGCCCACCGGGCGACAGATCAATAGTAACACTGGAGGATATCGAAACTCTAATTCTTTCACCGTTCCGTACTCCTTTGTAATCATCATCCAGCGGAGGGACTTCCTTTAGATATGCCCGCAGCTTGGAACTCCAATCTTCAGTACCGTAATTTCTTAATAGTTCGAGGGCTTTCGAGTCGATCTGATATACAGCCTTTGGGCTGTTCGTTGGACGAGTTGGATCATCAGGATTTTCAATAGCCAAATGTGCCTGGCAAAACTGATGAACCGTGAATCGTCTCACGGTTTCCCTGCTGTTCGGAGCATACTTTTTGCCATAATTATCCTCAAAAAACTTCATCATTGGAGTAATCCCCATCAGAGGATCAGAGGCCTTAGACCATGGATCCACTGGCTTTAGGTTAAGAAGCGCAAGCAGTGTAAGCGCCGATCTTTCATTTTGCTGTTCTCTGGGCATACCAATTGCTTTCAAAATATCTAAAGTATCTTTTATTCTCTTCTTTACTTCAATAGGATCGCTTTCGTTTTCGCTCTCATTCATCATAAACACCTTTCTTCGAATTATTTCATCTATTTCGGATTGAAGCGGCAGTCTGTCCCCAAATTCATTTCCAAGCAATTTAAGAGTTTCCATATCTGGATATTTCAGTCTTTCCAAATCAGAAGCATTGACTTGCGTATGACCACTTATTTGCCTGAAGTAAGAATCAACCATCGTTGAGTTGAGATACAAGGCAAGACCCTTTGCCATTTTCAAATCAATTCCTCTACCATTGGTGTGAATGTAATTAACACGGTTTTCGATACCTACAAACTCCCCGTAGGTATCGGTTGGAACGAAAACCGAGGCTACTATCCTTTTCCTTTCTTCGTTGGTAGTAAATCTCTTAACCAGAACGTAAACAACATTTGGGACCAGAATCTTCTTTGTTATTGCCGATAGTGTAATGTAAGGCGATTTCTTCATAACGGAAGGATTCCAGTTCAGATATCCTGTGAGTGAAACACACTCTGGTTGAATCAGAGGAACTGAGTTGGCCGTTTTTTCACGATGAATCACATCTGACGCCCGAAAATCAACGACTGGACCTGTCGATACTTTTAGATCCAAATCCTTCAATTTACATGGCAGACCATCAATTAGCTTCCTGATTGCGTCTTCGTTATAGTCCTGCACTATCTTGATTATGTGTTCCCTGTCGTTAGGATCCACAATTTCATTTTCCTTCACTTCTCTTTGCGTGGCAACAATATCTTCTGGTCCAGTGCTCGACAAGACCTTCACGAGCTCAATAGGTTGGTTGGATTTCACCCATTTTATTATGATATTCTCTTGAATAACACTATCCATACTGAATGCTATTGTCCTTGAGGTGAAAAGATGTATAACAGATATATGCATCGTTGACAGAAATTTCTTTCTAAAATCCTTGAAATAGGTCCCATTACAAAAACTCCTTGGGGTAATACTTATTAACTGTCCACCTTCTCTTAAATATATTTCGGCCATAGATAAAAAAGCCGAGTACATGTTTGGACTTGGTCTGCCAAAATTCCTTAGAAGTTTGTAAGTGTAAGATCCAGTGTTTAACTTTTTATATGGGGGGTTCAATATAATATGGGTGAAGTTGTTATCAATGTCATTTTCTAAACCACTCTGAGTTATTGTTGATTCAATGAAGTCTTCCATTCTTAGTTGACCAAGAAATTCAACCCCGGCTGATTTACAGGCTTTGCCGCATGATTCAAGGGCACGTTGGAGATCCTCTTTAAGAGAAGAATCAACTTCAAACGCTAATATAGTAATTGACTTGGGGTGGATGTTGAGTCTAAGAATTTCATTTACGACAGCGGTAAATAGGATCCCTACACCAGCCCCAGGATCGAGTATTTTGATGTCATTAGTTTTGAATTCGAAAAAAGTTGCCATTAACCTAGCAACGGAAGCAGGCGTAAAGTACTGCTCCAATTTTTCTTTTGACTTGGGATTAATTCTGCTCATTCTCTGAAACTGATTGTATTCAATATAAGAAACAAGGTCTTGATCAGATTTGAGCATCAAATATCTCTCCTGCCAACTCAACATCTTATATGTAGTCTCGATTAATAATTTTACTAATAGTCTACCTCTCTTAAAAGATCAAGTCTTTGAAGTCAGCAGGGAAAGATCCGATAATCTTCTTCGTCGATGTATCGACGACCTCAGATCTCATTATTGTATCCTCAATCCGCTTTGCTTCTTCCTTAAGTTTTTCCTCTGTGAGGGATTTGTCAAGAATCATCCCGCACCTCCAGCAGAACCTTGCCTTGGGGTCGTTTGGCTCTTTGCATCTCGGGCATGATGGCTAC
>JAJYDZ010000394.1 GCA_021790415.1 Thermoplasmata archaeon
CTTCTTCCATAGCTTACAAGAGTTTTCCCAGTTGTGCAACATCTTACAATTTCTGACTTGTGAGATGTTCAAGTATTTCCAAAGACTAAGGTTTATTTCAGCGTTTTAGTGCACATTGATGTTTGGTCTATCAACCCGTTAAAACCAGACAGTATTTATCGAGATTAAACAGGAAAATTTTCACTAAGAAATGTAAGATTAGTTAGTAGCATAGGAAAGATCGCCACCATTAGATTTCAGGATTGACTGCAACGAATATACCATTTTTTCTGTGCATGGTTTTGACAAATGCACAGCCAATCCTGGAACGGGGGTACAAAGAAGATATCTGCTTTTGAAAAGCATATGAATCGGTGCTTTTAGATACATAAAAAAACTGCTCTTTAAGTTGTTTGAAAGCATTTTTGTATGGGTCAGGATAATCCAGACTTCATAATCACCGATACTATTGTGCCCATACAACTGAAAAACTTTAGCCACTTCTGACAATATTTTGGTGCTTGTGAGAAATGTTAGAGTAGTAGAGGAGCTGACGCGGAAATGCAGTCCATCGTTGTAGAAAATTTTTGACGCATAATTATGAAGATATTTTTTATAGCAAAATGAATCAGCATAATAATCAGGGTGATCATAAGGACTGACAAAATGAGCATATCCCTTGCTAAGAAAGTCTATTAGCTTAATTATAGAGTTTGGATAATATAGGTAATCATCCTCTGCAAAATACACCAGTTCTGAAAAATTTTGCTTTAAGAGTACCTCTAACTGCCTTTTGAAAGTCTTGGCGTTTCCGGCATCTACGAGATTTTCTATGTCGAATCTGGACTCTGGGACTTTTCCCTTTATAAATTCTGAATAATTCTGAGGGCATGAATCGAGTATAAAGTGTATGTGGTAATCAACTCCTTCAAGTGCTTTGAGAAAACTATTGAGCGAGCCTACAAACATTTCATATTTATTCTTAAACAATGTAGTATCAGCGTTTTTGCTGAGTTTTGGATAAATCCTGTAAGCAACAAACAATTTACGGTTCATTACGTCTACCTTTCTCTTCAAAACTCCTTATAAATTTAATGCTTATAATGCTTACAATTACGTAGAACGTTTACATATTAACCTATCTTTAACTATCGAATAGACATGATTTATTTGGAAGAGTAAATATCTTGAAACCGATTAGAAAGATAACTTGCAGTCAGAAAAATACAAACCATGGAGACTGAGTAGAACAGTTGTATAGAAAGTGTTCATTCGCACTTCATCCCGTAATTAGTATAGCTACAAAGGAAAACATCTATTTCATGATTATTGCGGGAAGGCCGAACACTATGTCCTTTCTCTGCAAGATTAAAACTAATTTTGTAAAATGAAATTAACCTAAAAAATCTATGTAACATCACAATAATAAAAGCGGAACTCATCAGGATTCAATGTCCGTGGTTATAAAGGAATATTCAATAGAAATTAACAAGGATCATGAAAAGTTCATAAATATAACAGTACCAACTAAATCAGTGGATACAGAAACTTTCAAGAATTTTATGAAGAACACTAGAAGTGCAGTTGAGAATTCCGGTGTGAACGCCTATATTGAAGCCGTGGAATCATCAGGCGATCAATTTAGATTCTCAACATCAGTTAATAGTGGTTTTGAAAACAGGGCGGCAGATTACTACCTCAACGTTAATGACGACGTATTAATGTCTACAGATTCAATAAAACAGTGTATCAAAAATTTGGAATTGTTTGGGAATGCATCGATGATAGGAGCACTTCTTTATTATCCGAACAGAAAAATACAACATGCAGGAATAGCAGCAATGCAATCTGGTTCTTTATCATATTATGCGTACCATATTTTCAGGTATAAGGCTCCTTTCGACGGGTTCAGAAAGGTCGAATACTTTAGATCCAATGGGATGAGGAATTTTCTGTACTTGTATAACTTAACTAAGCTCAAAAGCTATGTTCAAGGCGTAGTTACGGGGGCTTTTCACTTCATGTCATCTGAAACTCTTAACGTCCTAAAATCGTACGACGAATCCTTTAGAAATGGTAGCGAAGATGTGGATTTTTGTCTTCGGGCCATTCAAAATAAAATAAAAGTGTGGCTAGATATCAAAGTTACTGGCATTCATTATGAAGGCAAAAGCTATAATTTGTCTTATAACCTGGCCAGACGGGAAGGCTTGCTTTTACTGCACAGGAAATGGGGAGAGGATAGAATGATACAACTTTTCAAACAGAATGATAACCTGTATACTCCAAAGAATTTGGAGATTTCAAAAACTAAATTCCCGAGCCAGATACAATAAGTAAGTAACAGATTTACCCTAAAGCTTAAGCAGGGTGTGTCCTGTCACAACTGAAAACGATCCTTCCTTATTTCCCACGGCGGTATCGAGTCAATGAAATAGCCTATTTGTGGCCATTTTATGTGATCAAGAAAATTAGCATTTACCGAGCACAAGGTAGTTTCAGTTTTACTAGACTATTTGATGCTTCAATAATTTCTAAAAGGTGATTTTTCCCCAAAGAAACTCATTTGATATACGCTGAGATGTAAGAGAATGTCCTCATCTCATTAATTTATGATACATACCCTTAGAGTCATTAGGAAAATCTAAGTTCAAAAGAAAAAAGGTCATTTTGAGGTGTTCAATGTGATACACTCCGGACGCGTAAGCTGGAGTCTTTTATTGTCTCAAACGATCGCTTCGAATTAATACAACAACACTAGTGTAAAGGTCGAAGGAATAAAATAAGCACACAACCAAAGATCAAGTACATGGGGCGCCGACATTATCAGTTTCTCCTAGCGCTTATGATCCTGTAAGACCATTTGCTGGAACCCTCTCTCCATCTTTCCTGCACTGCTGAAGACATTCCGTCAAAGTATTCCATATCCTTTTTTATGAACGGAAATAAATCGCCCAAGACAAAATATCCGCCCGGCTTGAGTGCAGAGAAAA
>JAJYDZ010000395.1 GCA_021790415.1 Thermoplasmata archaeon
TCGTAATATTATGTACAATTCGTAATAATATACGGTGAATATTCATTCGATGTTAACCTCAAAAATTGGCCAAATCACTATGATTATTCCAATAATCTAACGATCCTCTTTTAGCATGTAGTCCTCACAACTACTAAATATATGTATATAGTAATACTTTCGCATTTTATATGAAAAGGAAAATGAACCTTTTTGGAGTATTACTCATGTCATTTATCATGATTTTGCTTGCTTTCTCCGGTTTAGCACATAACAACGGAACCATGGACAAAAAGTCTACTGGGCAGCCTCTGGGGGCCGAAAATATGATAATGGAAATGAATAACAATGTGACAACTCTAAATTTTCAGGAGATTCACGATTTACAGAAATTTATGACATATAACCTGATACATTACGGATTACATTCGGGTAAGTTGGACAAACTGCAATACAAAGCAGATTTGAACTTCGTTACCTGGTACATAGGAAACTTCAGCCAGATACCTTCTTCACACAGAGGAATAACTCCACAGAATTCTAGTGTTATCCTCCCAATGTGGGAAAATGAAAGCCCACAGGCTCAAAGTGATGTCCAGGCAGTTGCAAATTATGAGGTGGGTCAATACACATCTCAAAACAATATCAATACTTCATACATTGTAAACAACCATCTTGGTAACTTGGTATCCAACGAGACAACGGTTTATAACAATGAGAGTGCCAATCTGCTCATCTACAAATACACAAACGACAACCAGTCATTGGTTTACGAGCTGATAGACCAGAAAGGGTCATTCACACCAGTTGATCCTTACATTAGACTAAACTCATTTACCATTCACTGGGGATGGGGGGGATTAATCTCTGGAACCAGCTATAATATGTATTTCACCTTTACAAACTATAACAGTGCATTGAATTTTAAGAACTTCTTAGATAGCGCTCTAACAGTACAACAGACAGCAACGTTTAGCGAGACCATTATTTTTTGGGTTTTAGTGGGTGCTGTCACTGGACCCGTCGGGGCAATAGTGGCAGGCATCGTTGGAGCACTTGAACTTGCGTTGGGGCAAGGAACTCCTTGGAGTACTGCACAAAATGTTAACGACATATTCCAAAATCAAGAGGCTTACGAAAACCAGTTTACTATGGTATATACACTTAACGCTTGGGAAATTGGGCTTGTTCCGGAGTTTTCATGGTGGGGATATATGTACAACGATCCTTCACCTGGGCAAACAACCCTCACTCAAGCATTCAAGAGCGTTGGTTTTAGCAATACACCTGAAGGAGACTTTGTACAAGCATACAGTGACTTAGCGAGCTATTATGGAACAAACACCCAGGGGAGCTTTTATCCGCCTTCTGATTGGAGTTCTACTGCAGGAAGCCTTTCAGCTTTCTTGTAGGGGGTGAACCATGGACTCCTATTTATTTATTGAAATCATCGTGACTGTTTCTATTGCTGCGGTGTTTTTGATCATTGCTTATGTGTTGATTTCAAAATGGTATTCGTCGATGAGAATAACAAAGAAACAATTCATCAAGACATTGATAATATCTTTGATATTATCTGCGATTCCAATAACGTTCTATTTACTATTTAATCTAACTAATCCACAACACGTCAATTTAATGGACCCGCTTTCTTATGCTGGTGAACTTATTATCTCTATCGGGATGGTATCCTTGCCAACTTTCAAGTTTTTCTTCTTAAATTATTACGGTAAAAAGAATTTGGGGGATACCTATAAACTAAAATCCAGGCTTTGGTATAAATAAATCGTCAAGGATTTTTAACATACAGAGACGAGTTATAACATACGACTGGAAAATCTTGGAACGGATAAACCAGAGAAAGTGATGAAATTCCCGACGGTTGTCACTCATTAAGTTCGGCAAGTGCCTCTGTTATACCACCCTTCTTTTTTTTATCACGAAGATGCAGGGAGCTTATTTTCCTCTTATAATTTTTTACATATTAGTTTTCCAACATCCTTATTGATAGAGAGAGTGATGTAAACTTAGAGCGATCAGAAATAAATACCGGTAAGACCCATAAATATTACTGAAGCTTTCATACCGGCATCTGCCCGTGATATTTCACCATGGTGAAAACATTGAAATCAGTTCCAAAAAAGATCTGCGGAAAAGGTTGATAAACCGGATCAGACGTAGAATTCGTATTCATATATTATCATCACTTCAGCCTCGGGGTCGATCTCCCTTATACGGGCAATTGCAGCTTTTGCGTTTGAAAGATTATCCGAGTAGCACAAAAATAAGCCGTTCTCTTCGCCAGAAACCACAAAGAGGCTGTAATCGACCAGAACTGGATTCAGGATACCGAATTTCGTGGTAAAAATTGAGAATATAACTATGTCACTCTTTGACAGATCCACCACTGGAATAACCGATGCAAGACCCTTCGATTTCATGAGGTCCAGTCTTCTCTTTGCTGTCATATAAGGCACATCCAGTGCCTGGGCTATGTCTGAAAGCTTTATTCTTGGATCCTTCCTGAGAATATCCAGGATCTTTGTGTCCAGGCTTCCAATATTTATATCGTCATTCCTTGCGGGAGGTATATACTTCATAATGGGTTCACCCAGAACCTTCATTGCACTCTCAATCTTTGTTTCAACCTCCTCCAGACCATTGCCGTCGAATTCGTAAAGATTTATTTTTTCAAGGCAGTGAAATTTTAATGTCACCTCACCATCATATTTGCAGTCACCTATGAATGCTGCGAATCCGTTCCTCCTGCCGTAAAAATTTGGATGGACTCTCAGCACAAATTTCCGAAGTATTCCTTCATCAATGAGTTTTGACATCCTGTAGTTTAATGCCTGAGTTGATATTCCTATACTTGACGCTATTTTTCTCTGTGGTGTTCTTCCATCCTTCAATAAATAATATATAATTTTTTTATCTGAGGCGTCCATCTAAATCTAGCATTGTGGTATGAAAGATTAACCTTA
>JAJYDZ010000396.1 GCA_021790415.1 Thermoplasmata archaeon
GAATTATAATGACCCAATACCTCAATATATAGATTTTCATCATAGAGCAAAAACGTCTGATCTGGTTACATTATATGCAAAAAGTAAGATATTTGTCCTCCCATCATTAGTTGAGGGTTTTTCTTTGGTAGTGTTAGAGGCGATGAAAAGCGGTTGCGCTGTTGTCTCCACTAATTGTGGTGGTGTGGATGAATATGGAATAGAGGGGGAAAATATCCTATTTGTACCTATAAAAGACAGCAAATCTATCACAAAAGCAGTTTTAAATTTGATAAAAGATGAGCAATTGTTAAATGGATTATCAGACAAAGGGGCAATAACAGCTGAAAAATACTCATACTACAATATGTGTAAAGAATTCATATCTCTTTTTAAGGAATCTTGATCCCGTTTTTTTGTATGCAATGCATAGCGAGTATTGTCAAATGTGCCCCTCACATAATGTGACATTGCGTTTTTAGGATTTCATTTTCTTCAATCCATAACAGGAATTGCTTGGCAATTACTTTTTTCACACTATTCAGATCGGGGAAGCACCAGTTATACAATCTCAATTTTTTTAGGATTTTCCACACCTGCCATATGTGATTCAGTCCTTGAGAACATTGTAAGAGACAATCAAGAAACGCTTTTTCTGAACGCTTCACGTTTACCCGCACGATATTTTCTCCAACACAGTTAATATATAGCGCTCTTTCTTCTTTAACCTAAATTTCTTGAAATTAAGAATGAATTATTATGTCAATTAATATAGAAGGAACAGGAGATTTTCATCGGAAAAACTTGATTCAAATCACCCTTCTATTGATTTATAATATTTCATCATTTTATCCTTGAAAGTATCGAATGAATAATTGAACGATCTCGTCACCCCCTTTAGCTTATAATACTCTTTGTTTTCTAATGCTCTATTCAACCCGTCAATGATGCTTTCAATATCCATGGGATCTACCAAGACCGCTGCATCTCCAGCCACTTCCCTTATTACCGGAATATTTGAGGATACAACAGGTAGACCCGTGGCAAAAGCTTCAACCACAGGATATCCAAATCCCTCATCCAGCGACGGAAATAAAAGAACATCACATGCATTGTAGATTTTGTTCACTGTAATATCATCTACTCCGTTGAAGGTTATACTATTTCCAACTTTAGAACCAACTCTGACTAACTTGAAACTATCATCCAACTTATTCATTGTGTTTTCGGCTGCCCATAAATTTTTCCTTCTTTCTGTGGAAGAAATTGATAAAATTAATATTTTATCCTGCGGTAGATTCAGTTCAGATCGTAATTTTTCTTTATTTTGAAGGAACTTGAAGTTTTGGTTTATAGGAGGGTATATCGTAGTAACGTTTGTTAAATCTATGTTAAATTCAGATAGATCATTTTTTACTTTGTTAGAGATTGTTACTATGTTATTAAAATTTTTATATCTATTGATGTTCCCATAGAAAGATTTAACAAATTCCTTACGGTAGTCTGCCTTAAACATGTGTGGAAGTGTATCATGAATAGTTACAACATTGTTATTTTTGTTGGATACAAAAAGCTGCTTTAAGGGGGATGAGAAATGAAGTATAGAATTATCTTTTATCAATTCATTTATTTTCTTATAAAAAATTATTTTAAAAAAATGATGATTAATGAACCAACCCGATTCCAGAAATGGAGGAAAAATTCCTTTGACAACTTCACCTTCAAATTGTTGATTTAATACTTTTTTGTTAGTTATAAAAGTGGTGAGCTTTGAATATGGCTGTGTTGCTCGATATAAGTCGACAGTGTATCTTCCAATGCCGGTAAGATGAGAGGAAGTAGAGATAACATTGATTTTCATTGCATTGACTCCATTGTAAAATTTTTCGTGCCCATGACTCCAACCCTCTTTTCATTCATTATGTTGAACCGCATATCTTTACCACTGCCATTAACTTTCCCCGGGTTTTCACGCAGAGCGCTATTATGATTTTGGTTCTATGCGTTCATATTATTTATTTTTAACACTTCATATTGAACTACAGATAATGTATTGAATCAGCTGTAAAATTGAAGACCTCCTGCACAATTTAGATTTGAAAAGGTGAAATTATACAGACACAGTTGGAAATGATGAAAGAAATGATAAGTAGTTTTCTTCGGGATAGTAAAGATGAAAAGAAAAAGATCAAGGAATAGTTTCTAAATCATGTTATGGAAAGATGCAAGAATACATACATCCTCCGTTCTATATGAAAGACCCGAAGAGAGAAAGAAATTATGTGAGTCTGTAATCACATCATATCTGGTAGCAGCATAGCAGTTCTGCCATGGCCATTCATGGGAAATCTCATGAAATTGATGCCGAAGAAGAAGTGGTCATCTGTATTACAGAACGTAAAACAGGCACTGGAGATTGAATCACGGGTATCATAGACCCATGACTCATTTATTAAAGAGATACTGAATAAGACATCTGACATATTCTAGAGATAGTATCCTTCATTGTTCAAGTACAAAACGTAGAGTGAATCATGCAAGGAGAGACTGAAGTTTGAATTCAAGAAGATAATGAATAGATAAACTCCTTTCTGTCTAGGTGGTCTCATTTAAGACTTGTTATAACAATAATGATGAACATAAATGAAGAATGTATCACTGGGAGAAAGTGTATGAGTTTGGAGATGAGTTAAAGTTTTTACTGAGTCTTTCCAATTCACACCAAATCATGTATACTGTCTTAGATAATTTTCCAAATCTCAGACAATTATGATTTATATTTTAGAAATATACACCATAGATAAAGATGAAGATGATTGTTGATGGTGCAGAGAGGAAGTTGAGAGCAGTCTGGTTTGAGAATGGGAAGGTAAGGATGATAGAACAGAGGAAACTTCCTGAAAAAATTGAAATTTTTGACGCAGAAAACTCTGATGCAATTGCATACGCCATAAAATCAATGGTTGTGAGAGGGGCC
>JAJYDZ010000397.1 GCA_021790415.1 Thermoplasmata archaeon
ATATGACTGACAACAAAGAGAAAGATGGTAAGGATCCAATGAGAGATAAAATCCCCGTGCCTGAAGTAAGATTGCTTTCAGGAGAGATCCTAGGAATACTTGTGCACAACGCTTCAAAATCTTCTAACCCTGTTGAATATAAACTGGATGATAAAAAATATTCAGTTAAATATGAATATTATGCAAAGAAGATGGGGGAAGAGGAGGGAATATACGATTCAATTCCATCTGAATCAGACCTGAAGGAAGCTGCATCTGTTGTCTTTACAGTAATGGGTTTACATAAAGGAATAAGAGAGGAAAAGGAGACTCAGTTGGAAATAACGGAAGGAAGAATAATCTCAACTCCAGACAGGGAAGAAGAAAAACTCTTGGAATTCCAAAGAGCTGTTCTAAAACTGGGAAGGCTCAATTGAACATAACTCACTAAAAAATTTATTCACTAACTTTTAACGGTCTCGTAGAATTTGAAGAATTGTTCTCTTGATAAACTTTTTTCAAATTTACTATCTCCTAAGAAATTTTTTAACACGGCATTAATCATCTTATCTCTGCTTATGCCAAGAAATCCCATAACATGAGGATCCATTCCACATGGATTGATTCTTGAAAATCCTTCCAAAACTTCTGCAGTTAAATTTATTGATATCCCATGAAAGGCAACCCCTCTTACAATGGCCATTCCCAGGGAAGCTACCTTTCTATCTCCATCCGGCGAATCGTATACCCAGATGCCAGGCTCATCTCCAAGGTGACAATGAAATCCAAGCGATTCAATTGATTTTATAATTATTTCCTGAATCATGTTCACATACTTTCTCACGTCCACCTTCTCAGGGGTGCCAATTTTCATGATCGGGTATATGACAAGTTGTCCCGGGCCGTGATAAGTAACATCACCACCCCTTTCTGTTCTTATAACATCTATGGAGGGGAAGTTTTTTGGGTCCGGATGTCGACCCACGGTGTATACTGATGGATGTTCAAGAAATAAAATAATATCTCCTATGAGATCCTGCTCCCTTAATTCCCTCAATCGGTGTTGAATTTCCAGGGACTCTTCAAACCCGATGATCCCAATATCAGCGGTTAGGTTTGAAGTGGAGCGGCTTATCATAGGCTATCTCTGCAGACTCCTTTACTGCTTCGGATATGGTTGGGTGCGGATGAATAGTAGATCCAAGATCTTCTACAGTAAGCCCGGATTCAATGGCCAGTGATATCTCGCTTATTAATTCGGATGCATGTGGTGCAGCAAACCCTGCTCCTACAACTGTACCATCCTTGTCGTAATAAATAGATGTATGACCAAGGCTTGAGTTCATTCCCTGAGCTCTTCCATTTGCTGCAATGGGGAATTTAGTTGCATTTTCTGATTTTTTACCTGTATAAGCTACTTCAGGATCTGAATATATAACATAGGGCATTGCATAGTAGTCTACCTGACTGTTGATTCCAGATATATTATTTGCAACAATACCGCCCTCATAGAATGCCTTATGTGCCAGCATTGGCATTCCTGAAACATCTCCTACAGCCCATACATTTGTCTCGCTGGTCATCTTTCGTTTGTCAGTTTTTATGAAACCATTTTCCATTTCAAGTTTCAATGTTTCAAGACCAAAACCTTCAATATTTGGCTTTCTCCCTGCAGTTAAAAGGACGAGATCGGCTGTGAGATTTGCACCTGATTCCATCTTTACATAGTAACGATCTCTCTTGTCAACGCCGGCAACCTTTGCTGAGGTCATTACTCTAATTCCAAGATCCTTTAATCTGCGATCCACAGGCTTTATGAGATCCGGATCCACTCCGTTCAAAATATTTGGTAGCACTTCTATGATTGTAACCATTGAACCCAGCTTAGCAAAAGCTGTTCCCAATTCTATACCAATATATCCTCCGCCTATGACAATAAGTTCTTTCGGAATTGCTTTAACATCAAGGATTTCTTTGTTGTAAAGAACATCGTTGAATTTGTCCAGTTTAACAGGTGAAGAACCTGTTGCTATTACAAGATGATCACACTGGTATGTTTCCACCCCTACCTGAACGTGATTTTTGTCCAGAATCATTGCGTTGCCCTTAACTATTCTAATCTTGTATGCAATGCATAAGGTCTCAATCCCTGAAGTTAGCCTGTTAATCATTGACCATTTCCAGTTTTGCCAGGCAGCCATATCAATATTATAATTCAATCGCACACCAGGCATAGTCTTGAGAAAGTTCACACTGCTTGCAAGTTCAATGAGTGATTTGGAAGGAATGCATCCGTAATTAAGGCATTCTCCGCCAACCTTATCTTTCTCAATCATCAAGACAGCTTTTCCTTTCTGTCCAAGCCTGATAGCAGTTGCATATCCTCCTGGTCCGGCTCCTATTACTATTGCGTCATATTTCATTTATGCATTTCCTCTCTATTTAATAAGAAAAGAAGTTGGATCCTCAAGGAACCCCTTCAATCTCATTATAAATCTCGCTGCGTCTGCTCCATCTATTAATCTGTGATCGCATGAGAGTGTGATATACATCATATCCCTCTCCTCACCGTCAATATTCAATCTCTTGACCACTCTGTGGACACCAAGGATTGCAACTTCCGGATAGTTAATTATTGGAGTTGAGAACAACCCACCTATGCTACCCACATTTGAAACTGTAAAGGTTGAATCCTGAACATCTGAGAGTGTCATCTTGTTCTCCCTTGCTCTCTTAGCTATTTCCGATATCTCCTTTGCAATCTGTTCAACGGATTTCCTGTCTGCTGATTTCAAAACGCCTACGGTCAAACCATCGGGAGTATCAATGGCAGTTCCAATATTGTAGGAGCTCTTCATAACATATCTTTTATTTGCGTCGTCATAAATGGAATTCAGTTTTGGGAATTCTCTCAAAGCAACTGTAACTGCCTTTATGAAGAACGGAGTATAGGAAATCTTTATTTCGTTTTGTTTA
>JAJYDZ010000398.1 GCA_021790415.1 Thermoplasmata archaeon
TGTTTTTTGTTTGTGAAATCATCTCTTTCTCCTTAAGATTGCAAGGACAGTTCCAATGCCCAAGGTTACTGCTCCAATTTCAAACCCATATTTCGGACTATCCACCAAAAGATGCTTTATGGGATTTTTCCTTGGATCAAACTGATCAACATGCATTTCGTAGTGATCATCAAATTCAACGACGTGGATCCCACGATCCGATCCACCTACGGTCGCCCTCCAGTCGGCTTTCTGTCCTTTCAATTCACCCAATGATTTTCTGAATATTCTGGTTGATTCAGGTCCAGGTATCTGATGACCATTGGATATCTTTGGCACATTCATTTTTCCTCTGATTAAGAGTTCTGCGATCATATTGTTCCAGAATTCGTCACCAGAATCAGACATCATTGACCTGAAATTGCATTGAGATATTTTAACAATTGTCAATCTAAATCATAACTCCCCTGCATAACTTGAATGCCGGTTTGCAGAATTATTGCACATATACAAATGAACGCGTTTATCGTGGGAATTCAAAAACATAAGGTATTGTTCAAATTATTCTCACAACCTTAAATATAGGTTATGATAATATATATAAGAGTTAGAATGTCCGAGAAAATAGTCATAAGCGGTGGTACTGGCTTAATAGGATCAACACTGATTAAAGAGCTCATTGGAAAGAAATATGAAGTAGTTATGGTAACGAGAAATCCGGAAAATGTTAAGAAGGCATTTTCTGAAATATCTGATGTTGTGAAATGGGACCCTAAAAATCCTGAAAATCTGGCTAATTATATTGAAGAGTCTAGGGCAGTGATTAACCTCTCAGGTGCACCAGTCTTTGCAAAATGGAAAGGGGATTATTCCGCTCAAGTCAGAGATAGCAGGGTACTTGGTACTAGATATATTGTTGAATCGATTAAGAAAGCAAAAAATAAGCCAGGGTGTCTAATCAATGGCTCTGCATCTGGAATTTATGGCTACGGAAAGACTTTCGGCGGAGTTAACGATGAGAGCAGTAAACCTTCGAGCGACTTCTGGGGTTCTCTGGTTCAGGATTGGGAGAAAGAGGCCATTTTAGCCGAGAACGAGGGCGTTAGAACGGTTTTACTGAGGACAACTCTTGTCCTGGAAAAGGATAAGGGTGCACTGGAGGCCCTTGTCCCATACTTCATGAAGGGTCTTGGTGGTTATGTAATGCCAGGGAAACAGATATTTCCATGGATTCATATTAAGGATGAGATAGGAGTCATAATAAAAGCCATTGAAAATCCTTCATTCCATGGGCCTATAAATCTAGTTGCGGGCAACGATACATCGAAAGAATTCTCCAGAAAGCTTGGAAAGTCGCTTCATAAGAGATCCGGATTACCCATACCACAGTTTGTTATCAAGAGAATGTTCGGAAAGGCATCTGATCTTGTTACTGGGGGTTCTTATGTTGAAAGTAAAAGGATGGATGAATTGGGCTATAAACCGGTATTCAAAGAGCTTGAATCTGCTATTTCCTCGCTCTACAAATAGAACCTGATACATTTCATCGGGGTAAATAGATCAGCCAACGTGAAGAATCAAGTTTCTCCTGGATTCTGCCAGTTCAAGTTCTATGTATTTATTCTCAAACCTTACTCTTCTCTCCATATTGCGTGAGAAATAAACAGTGTTAAATGGAACAAATTTAGAAAGGTTCATGATATTATATTTGAAATAACCTGGCACATGAAACAAGTAAGCTGTCAACATGTAGTCAAGGAACTGCTCTCCAAATTCATAGGCGAGTCCTGCAAAATCATATGTTGGATCTCTGAAAGAAAAATCACCCCAGTCAATGATCCCGGAAATTTTGTCTCGGCTCTCATTATATATGATATTGTTTGACATAAAATCACCATGGGATGGTACAATTTTCCAGTCCATGTCTTTCAATTGGGAAAGGGATTTCTCCATAATTTCAATATAGGAGGAAACGTTTTTCTCATCCTTCATTTCTCTGAAGTATTCCAATACTGATTCCAACAATTCAGAATCGCTCTCATTTCTTTCATTTTGAATGCCTGATATTCTCGAAGTAATGGTCTGAACCATCTCTTCAGGAATTTTATGAAGTTGCTTGAGAAACAGACCAAGAGATTTTGCAATTGTATGATCGCGGTCATCAATCATATGGGTATTTTGCAACTCAATACCAGGTAGCATTTCATAAAAGACGATTTCCAGTTTTCCACCATCTATGGAATCAATTTCAGCAAGAGTCATTTCAGGTACCGGTAAAGGCAATTCTTTTCTGAGAAGGTCAGTTACAATCTTTTCTTTCTTAATGGAACGTTGTGCGTTGATATCTCGCGGCACCTTTACCACGATTTCATCATTCAAAATGAAGAATCTTGAATCCCAGCCACCTTTCTTTTCGTATATTGTTTTTATATTCTTATTGCCAATTGGCAAACCCCGTAACTGGTTTACATCAAATTCGTATGATTGCATTTACCATGCCTCTAAGGTAAATCTATGTGGAGGTATTATATTGAATATTGTACATTTTTCGAAATACTCCATCAGAGTTTAGCAGTTCATCGAATGTTCCCTCCTCAACCTTTTCTCCATTTTCAAAGGAAACGACCCTGTCAACAAGGGAAATCATTGAGAATCTATGGGTAATCAATATGAGGGTTTTTCCCTTAAGGAACGAATTCAAGGATGAAATAATCAACTTTTCAGAATATGGATCAATCTGTGAAGTAGGCTCATCCATAATTAGAATTTCTGGATCTCTGATGAACGCTCTTAAAATGGAAATAGCCTGTCTCTGACCTTCCGACAGGTTTCTTCCCATCTCTCCTATATCACTGTTCATTCCCGCCTCAAGATTTTCAAAGAGGGGGTATAATCCAAACTGCTTTGCCTTATCTATTATCATCTCATCGGTAGCTTCTGGGAAGAATGTCTTCATATTATCGATAATGG
>JAJYDZ010000006.1 GCA_021790415.1 Thermoplasmata archaeon
TGTCTGACCTGAATATGGAAGAACTGCGAATGTCGAAAACTCAGGTACAGCCCTCATATCTGACTCTTCTATCTGGGCATAACCGGCCACAGAACTTCCATCAAAGACAACACCTTCATTTAAAGCATCTTCAAAACGATTTTTGGGTACAGTGAGTGTTTTCACGGTACCTACAATATCCGTAAACTGAAGCTGCAGAAACTCCACATCAGCCTTCTTTAGCCTTTCCAACTCTACCTTTACCTGATCTTCCATAAACTGGTATGATCATTCCAATATATGCACTTATCTAATGTCAACGACAAAAAAACATATGAAATTATAAAAATTATGGACAGAATGTTACCATAGTCTAAGGGGCAATCCTTTACTATAAAAGTAAGCAGTGCATCTTGAGGCCATTATTTTGATCATATCAAATTCACAAGGAACCCTATGAGAAAGCCAGTGAACGAACCAAGATAAATGATTCTGGTCATTGAAGAGTCCTGATCTTTGAGCAGGTGTTTAAGAATTGGAATGATAACATAAAACATTGCTCCAATGGCTAAACCATCAAACACAAGATCAAACGCATTTGAATTATAAAAGTAACCTATCCCTCCACCAAGAATAGTGGGAAATCCACCAATGAAAAGCAAACCAAGGATTGCTTTGCCGTTTTTTTTCTTTTCTCCAAGGAATGGAGATGCAATGGGAAAACCCTCCGTAATATTCTGAAGAATGAAACCGACCAGAATAACCAGCGTTATGCCTACAAGACCAATGGAAATATTGTCAGCGCCAAAAACCATTCCTTCAGTTAAGTTCTGAAAACCTATCCCCAAAGCAATAAAAAATGATAATCTTAATTTGGACGATTGTCTCTTTCCATTACCCTCAGCAATAAATATGACAAAAAATCCAACTGCAAGAGATACAAAAAACACTAAATCATAAAATGGAGATGATATGTAACCTCCATTAGAAGAATTACCATATAGGATAGTTGAAGCATCCGAAAATACATCTGCAATGAGAAATATGAGGATTCCAATGGCAATGGAGCTTAAGACTCTAACCTTCTTTTCAGCAAGGTTTTTTGCCATTATGATTGGAAATGTAAAAAAGATTGAAAAGCCCATTATTGCAGATAAAATGAGTGTTATAAGCAGTTTATACATTGTAAGGAAATCCTTACACTATATTTAAACGTTATTTAGAGGTCTCATAGAGTTAGCCGAAGGTTTCAGTCTATAAAAAATGGGGGGATTTTTTTGCATAAAATTAAAATTCTGAATAATGAACACCGGTTAACTAATCTATCTCAAATAACAAAAGCATAGGCCTAATAAAGGCATCATTCTTATTTCCAGAAGTTATATCATATCTATGTTTACAGAGATGATAGATTCAACCAGACTGGACATTAATTATTTTTACAGAGAGGGAAACATCAACGCTCTAATGGAAAATGCAGGTGCGGCCATTGCAGAAACAATAACAGAATTATATGGAAATAAGCTGAATATAACTATTGTATGTGGCAACGGTAATAATGGAGGAGACGGGATAGCCGCAGCCAGAATATTGCAATTGGAGAATAATGTCACACTTGTATTTACCGGTGCTTTAGATCATATTAAATCGTCATTCATCAAAAATTTGATTTCTCAATGGAAATTGAAGATATATGGTATTCAAGATCTGGATTCAGTTCTTTCAAAGGCTGATCTCATCGTTGACGCAATTTTTGGGACAGGTTTTCATGGAGAAATCAAAGAACCACTGGCATCTGCAATAATAAAAATTAACAATTCGAAAAAGCCCATACTATCTGTTGATGTGCCATCTGGAATCGGGTCATCAATTGCAGTTAAACCGACAAAAACGGTGACTTTCACATTTGTAAAAAACGCAATGGATTCTCAAAATAGTGGCGATATTATAACAAAGAATATTGGCATTGATGAAAAATTAGTATATGAATCTGGACCCGGCGACATTCTATTTTTTCCATTTGCTGAGAAGGATTCCCATAAAGGTATGAACGGAAAGCTGGCCATAGTTGCAGGTTGGAAATTTCATGGTTCTGCATTGATAGCAGCAATGGGAGCGCATTCCTGTTCTCCAGATCTCGTAAAGATATTTTCAAACAGTAGAAATTATTCAGTAATTGGTTCGCAAGTTCACACTACAATGCTTGAAAATTGCGAGGAAAACGAAAATTTTATGGAAGAACTACTGAAATATGACTGCATCCTGATGGGACCCGGTATGGGAGAGAGTGATTACGAAATTTCCACTATGGAAAAAATCCTAGAGGCAGTAAATGTCCCGATTGTGCTGGATGCCTCAGCTATCAACATAATAGGGAAACAAGGTAAAGGATTAATGGGTAAAGAGATTGTTATAACACCTCACAAAGGTGAATTTAAAAAACTAACCGGAACAGATCCAACACTGGAAAATGCAAAAACAGCGGCAAGAAAGCTAGGAATAACAATATTTCTCAAGGGGCAAACGGATATAATTACAGATGGGACAACCACCATATTCGGAAACGGGGGAAATGCAAGAATGACAATGGGAGGAACCGGGGACCTGCTGGCCGGATTACTTTCCGGGTTGATAAGCAGGAAAGTCTCAATCTTT
Source organism: Thermoplasmata archaeon (assembly GCA_021790415.1). The sequence goes on from JAJYDZ010000006.1 coordinate 2,635, forward strand.
AGAGCTTCGTCAATGGCATCCTTTATCAACAAAAGGGCAGCGGAAAGATGCATGAACCGACAAAAAGTATGGTTTGGCATAGATGATATGGTAAAAGAATTGCCTGAGGTCTTTATGGAGATGGAGAAGGTAAAATCTAAAATTAAAGAAATGTAAAGTGTTTTAAGCAGTTTGATATTTGAACATTATTGGTAGAAAAAACAGTTCAGTCTGAACCAAATGAAAATAGATTAACAGAAGATGCAGAAGAAGACTATTTTAATGGATTCAGGGCGACGAGTTTAAGAAAGCCTAGCGATGCCGCCGTTATCTTTGGTGGTCAGGTCTATAGCTATTCAAAACTTCTCAGCTTTGTTGAATCATTTTCGTCTGGAATCAAAAAACTCTTCTCGATTAAGAAGGGTGATAAGGTTTTAATAACACTGCCACCAGGACTCCCCTATACCATAGCACTCCTTTCAATGTCAAGGATCGGAACAGTGGCAATACCACTGGAACCGTACCTTTCGGAGAAAAGCTTTCTAGAAGTTCTTTCCAGAGTAAGTCCATCTGGCGTCATTGCTCCTGAAGGCTTTCTAAATCATTATGGAAAAAATATATCTTCAGAAATTTTCAAGATAGGCGTTTCAAGCATCGAATTTTTAACACCGAGAAACAGAAAGGAATTTGGAATAAGATCACCTGAGATAATGAATCAGAGAGCCAGAGGGGATTCAAATATTTTCGAGAGCCTTTGTTATGCTGAAATAACTGGGCAGGAAACCATAGATCCAATAACAGATATATTTATTGAGAGAGTTGTAAACTTCAAGGACAAAAAGAGTGGCATTGCCAGATTTACATATTTTAACATCATGAACGCCATAAAAAACGAAGAGAATCTTTTCAAAAATAGTAACGGAAAGAAGAAATTTCTTATTGAATGTGAAACATATTCCACGCCAGCAATAGTGACAAGCATTTTATATCCTTTATTGAACGGTAATTGCATAATTTTTGATTCGTTAGAGAGTCATAATGGAATTGCAAAGCTCGTAAAATGGTTTCAACCCGAGGTCATAATATTGGAGAACTATGTTAAGGAGAACATTGTCAACCTTATGAAATATTCTAGAAAGTATAAACCGGAACATTTGGTTGTTATACAATCGCACAGGAACAATGCTATGATTTCTGAGATTTTCTCTAGACTCAAAACAAGGGTTACCAGAATAAAGTTTAATGAAAGGATAAGCACGCCCATATCAGCCTTGGAATCGGTTGATATAAGTTCACAACCACTCTCAGATGGAGCGCTGTTTTATGGACTAACAGGCGAGCCAATCGGAGCAAATAGTGAAGCTAACCAGATTGCCATATCAGGAAAGCAGGTGTGTGGATTTTTACAAACTATGGAAGTAAATGAAGAAGTTCCTCAGGATCAGAATAGGCTTATGATCCATGGAAAGCTCAATTCGGATCGCATAGAATTTGAGGAAGAAATATTCGAATCAGATGGCTCAGAAATATACACAAATGATCTATCCACGGAGGTAGAATCTCAGTTAATATTGGAGGTCAAATTAAAAGGGGCAGTTCTAATTACAAACGAGAAAGGAATCGAAAGGTCCAACATACTCCTTATTGAAAATGGAACTTCCAAAATCGCCAAATCCGGTATTTCTGATATTCTAGAATTCTGGTTCCCCAGATTCATAAGGGAAAGTGAAATCCGTATTGTTGAATCTATTCCAAGAAGTATGTCAGGTACCCCCATATTAGAACTCATATGGAAGTTACTGAAAAATTAATGCAACATCCTTATAATTTCGGTCAAGGTTTAATTATCATCTTTTAATTAGAGATAAGGGAGATTATTTATGGAAGGTTCTAGCGGACAAAACAATACATATGCAAAAGGATTGGAAGGAGTTATAGCTGCTGAAACAGAAATTGGATTTGTTGATGGTCAGGAAGGCAGACTGGTTTATAGGGGCTATGATATTACAACGCTTTGCGATAATTCAAATTATGAGGAGGTATCATATCTTCTCAATTATGGAAAACTTCCAAACAGAAAGGAAATGAACGATTATTTGGAAAAGATGAAAGCCAATTCAGAGATTCCGGAAAGCACATATGAAATTATTGAAAAATTCGGAAGGAAAACCCACCCTATGGTGACTCTCAGAACAGTAATTTCTAATTTGGCCTCATATGATCCTCAAGAATCTGATAGTTCCATTGAAAATCAGAGGAGGATCGCAATATCAATAACAGCTAAAATGCCAGCAATTGTAGGGGCAATTCATAGAACCATTCAAGGGAAGGACATCATTAAAACAAAGAGTGAACTATCATACGCAGGCAATTTTCTTTACTATGCACTTGGAAGAAATCCTGATTCCGTAGAGACAAAGATAATGGACACTGCCTTAATGCTTCATGCCGATCATGGAATGAACGCCTCCACATTTTCTTCTTTGGTTACGATCTCCACACTTGCAGATATTTATTCTGCAACAACTTCAGCCATTTCCACTCTTAAGGGACCACTTCATGGCGGAGCCAATGAAAGGGCATTGAAAATGATTATGGATATAGGTTCGCCCGATAGAGCAGGGCCATATCTTGAGGCCATGGTTGCCAGAAAAGAGAAAATAATGGGATTTGGGCACAGGGTATACAAGGTATATGATCCAAGGGCAAAAATACTAAAAAAATATGCAGCGTATATATCAGAAAAATCAGAGAAGAAGAACATTTTTGAAACAGCAAACAAGGTAGAGGAAATCATGATAAACAAGCTCGGAGAAAAGGGAATCTTTCCCAATGTGGACTTCTATTCGGGAATGATATACTATTCTATGGGGCTTTCACCTGAGATATTCACGCCCATATTCGCTCTTGGAAGAATATCAGGCTGGACTGCAAGATCACTTGAATATCTTCAAAGTAACAAGCTTTTCAGACCAAAAGCTCTCTATGTTGGGGAAAAGGGACCAAAATCTTACATATCAATTCAGGAGAGGCAATAAACTGGAAAACGAGAATAGACAAAAAGGATTAAATGGGAAAGAAATGATAGTACCTGACACCTCCGCAATACTTACAGGCTCGGTGAATCTTCTGGGAGAGAATATTATTGTTCCATCAATGGTGTTATGGGAAATAGCAAGGGGAAAACCCGCAAGGATCATAAAGGATCAGGAGGAAATGTTGAGGGTGGTTAATCCACAAAAAAACAGTGTCATGAGAATAAGAGAAGAGGCTGAAATCACAGGTGATCTCAAATACCTCAGCGAAACTGACATTGAGGTGTTGGCAGTTGCACTTGAAAGTAATGGTAAAATAATAACCAATGACTACTCAATCCAAAACGTTGCAAAAAAAATGGGCATTCCCTTTGAACCTTGTGGGATCGATCCAATAAAAAATGAAATTAAATGGTCTTTTAGATGCAAGGGTTGCAGAAAGGTTTATGAGGAAAACCTCAAGGAATGCAGAATTTGCGGGCATAAACTGGTTCGATACAGGAAGGTAGATTAACTTGACTGATCGATCGAAATGGAAGTTTTCAAAGATACAGGATATTACCTGGAAGCTGAATGATTTGACTCCAATTTACCCGGGAGATCCGCCTCTAAGGATTGAACCGGTTATGAATCATATTAAACCATACATCAAAATAAGTAAAATCACCATGGGAAGTCACACCGGTACTCATATAGATGCTCCATACCACATGATTGAAAATGGATTCAAACTCGATGAGATTCCCATGTCAAATCTTGTTGGGCCAGTTAAGGTTGTCCAAATCCAAGGAAAAAATGTGGAGCCTGAAGATGTTCCCCACGAGGGTTATGAAAGAGTCTTGTTTAAAACGACAACAGAAAACTATACCGGAGCTTTTCGGGAAAACTTTTCTTTTATATCAAAGGAGGCTGCAAAGGTTATTTTGGATAGCGACATAAAACTAATCGGAATTGATTATCTGTCCATTGATGAATATAATTTCATGGAGCCAGATGCACACTGGACACTTCTTGGCCAAGGAATAACAGTAATAGAAGCTCTTGACCTCAGAAAAGTTGAACCGGGGGAATATATGATGGTGGCACTTCCGTTGAATATATCTGCCGATGCTGCACCTTGTAGAGTTATTTTGCTCTCATAATTATTAATAAGTTTAATTGGAGAAAGATAATAATTAAACCGCATTCACTTTATTGCAGCAGAGGAACGTTTGGCAAAAACTTAAGAAAAGAATCATTATTCCTAATCTAAAGGTGCACAACTTAATGGAAAAAAATCAATCAGAAAGAGGGGAAATTCGCATAGTGAAAGGAGATACAACAATAGCAAAGATAGGTAGTTCCCCAATCATTATTGGAAGGGAGCAGCTTGAACCAATAATGACTGAAAAGCTTAAGGCGGCTTCCATATCGCGGGAACACATAAGAATCACACCAAGAGATGGTCGCCTATACATAGAAGATTTTAAACCAAGCAAAAACGGCACTTGGTTAATTAGGGACGGTCAGGCAATAGAAATAACAGGGAAAAAAGAGGAGACAGAGCTTCTTTTGTCTGATGAAATAATACTAGCCAAAGCAGTTACATTGAAATTGAGGACGGATTAATTCTTCCAAACAATTTAATAATATATCTCAAATAAACTTAGGATGAGTACATCCGCTTCTGGTTCTGGAATTCTCGGAGCATTATTGAAGCTTCTCGATTTTCAGCACAGCTTTCTTGGTTACTCAAGGAGCACGGTGCTCATCATACTGCTTCTAATTGGCATTGCCCTTGTCTATAGGGGTAGCGAGAGCTGGATGCTCATATTTGGAGCACTAGGAGCTTATATCGGTTTCATCATTGCGCTCTATGTAGCCTCCCTTTTCAGTATTACCAACTCCCCGGTTTATCTTATCCTAGCTATTGGAGCGGTAATGGGAGCAATTCTCATGCTGTTCTTTGTCAGGATTTTGATCTCTGCTTCTCTGGCATTCGCAGGTTTCATAGCTCTTTACATTATTTTGGGAATAAACCTAATTCTGGCAGGTCTATTGGCGATTGCAATATTTGGCATCGCTTATTTCTTTAACAAAAGGCTCATTATCTATATTGCAGCAATACTTGGGGCAATCGCCATCTGGTTTGCATTATACAATCTTGGTTTATCTTCCGTAATTGCCCAGCTACTGGCGATACTTGCCTTTATATCTGGAATCTATGTTCAACTAAGGGAAAAAGACAAAGGTTCTAATAATTACTACTACAGGGATCCACCTTATCCACCATATTATTGGGAATGAAGGGGATTTTTATTAATGGAATATGAGATTTTCCAGAGCTGTTACAAACTCAGTGGAATCTGCAATTACTCCATAATCTGCAGATCCAAATACTGGAGCATTTGGGTCTTTGTTCACAGCGAGGATTTTCTTAGCATACCTTAATCCCACAAGATGATTGTCATGACCCGAAATCCCTACTGCTACATATAGATCTGGTGAAATGGCGATACCGGTCAAACCCACCTGTTGTTGCCTAGGTATAAGCTTCATGTCAACGACAGGTCTTGTTGCAGCAACTCCTGCATTAAGGAGTTTGCATATATTAACCACTTTCCCAATCAATTCTCTGGATCTTGCCCCCATGCCTATTCCCATAACAAGTCTGCTACCCGAAAGTGGCTTGAATTCATCTGAAACAGGTGTAAAACTTAATTCTTTAACGTATGATTTAACTGAAGGCTCTATTTCAACTGTTTTGAAAGAGTTGTCACTAATGCCTCTCAAAAGAATCCCAGGTCTGACTGTTGCCATTTCAGGTTTGGTTTTTGAGATTATCCTCGCAACTATACCTCCACCAAAAGCAGGTTTATATTGTATTAGCTTTCCACCCTCATAGGATATTTTTATGCAGTCGGCCGTTAACCCAAGATTCATAGCAGCGCTGATTGTTGCAGAGACTTCCCTGCCGTTTACTGTGGAAGGAAAAATAACAAACTCGGGCTTAATCCTCTCAATAAGTGATATGACTTCCTCACTGATTTCATCGTTTCTCTTGCTTTTGATGTAATAATAATTATGGCATGATATACCCTTCAAGTAATCTGGATTTATATTTCCGGCAATTGACACATTAAAGCCCTCTCTTTTGGCTATACGGCTAAGCTCTGAGGCTATTTCAATTGATACCTCGGGTGAATCTAAAGCGATACCCAGAACGTTTTTTCCTATTTTTTGTTCCCCCAAAGTTAACTTTTCAAAAGATGTCTGTTCTTCTGATGCTATTTTCGCAGATTCCTGAATTATTTTTATTGCCTCATCAATATTAATAAATTTAACGTGTCTGGAACTCTGAACACTTTCTGTTCCTGATACAATTGTTAATGAATCAGATTGACCATTTATGTTTATTCCCAGCCCTTTGGCATCCATAGTGGTGATTTTTTCCCGCATATCTGGGGTTCCATCAGGTATCTTTCTGGCCTTGTTTATCTTTTCAGAAACAGAAATAACTATTGGCGTTGAAACTTCTATTTTTTCTATTCCCACTTCAGTCTCCCTTTCAAGAATCAATTTTCCTGATTCTGGGAATTCGATGGACGAAACGGAGGTCGCCAGTGAATACTTTGAAAACCGTGATATTTGTGGTGGGACCTGAGAGGTCTCACCATCCAGAGAGTATTTTCCACACAACACAATATCAGGTTTCTCGATCTCAATCAATCTTGAAAGAATCTTTGATGTAGCCCAGGTATCAGCACCTCCAAATTGTCTATCTGTAATAAGAATGCCTCTATCAACGCCCATCTTCATGGATTCATTTAGGATATCAGACGCCTGAGGAGGTCCCATTGTTGCAACGACGACCTCTGCCCCTATCTTTTCTCTTATTCGGATTGATTCCTCCACTGCTTTCTTGTCGAACGAATTTATGGAAAGGGGAACACCATCCCGTATGATCCTACCAGTCGATGCATCGAATGAGATCTTATTTACATCAGGCACCTGTTTTGCAAGCACTAATATTTTCATTTATGCTTCTACCAAAATATCTCCGTTTTCAACCTTCGTTTTATAAGACTTCAAGGGCTCTATATCCCCAGATCCTTCTGGAGGACTTATTACTTCTCCACTTTTAGGATTGAAGGTTGCAAAATGGTTAGGACAGATTAAAGTTCCCTCATCAATAAAACCTTCAGCCAGATCATAATCCTCGTGCGTGCACAGATGGGAAGTCGCGTAATAATTTCCCTTAACATTCATTATTATGATCTCCATGCTGCCCACTTTAACCTTTGCAATATCTCCCTCTTTCAAGCTGCTTGTTTTTCCAACTTTATACCAATTCATCCATTCAAATTTAGAACTGTTATAAATTGTTATCGTTGCTCTAGAGTTATAAGAGAAAACAAAGATTAATGACCAGCTCAAAATTTAAAATTTAACTGAGAGAAGAGAAAAAAGTGAAAAATCTATTCAGCAGTAAAGATTCTTATGTCTTAATGAAAGGTTCAGTAATGATAGATAAATAATTCACGAAACAGTTAATAAACCAGTTGAAATATTGTAAGGTGAAGGGGCTCTATTCAGAATCATCTCCAAAAACAAAACTGCTTTTAACTGTAAAGAGGAATGGAGAACCATCACTTAGTGAGCTCAGCCAAATTCTTGGAATATCAAAGGCCGCCGTTTTAAAGCACATATCAGAACTGGAAAGAGAGGGCATGCTGGAAAGAACTTATGTTCCTTCAGGGAAAGGAAGGCCTGTTTGCAAGGTATTTATAACGGAGAAGGGTCATAATGTCTTACCCAAGTCTTATTCATCTCTTGCGCTTGAAGCCCTCGAATATGTGGAGAAAAATCTCGGCTTAGAAGGAGTTTCAGAAGTTCTGCATTTGAGGTCCGCAAAAATTCTAGAAGAATACAGGAAAACCATAGAACCTATGGATGAAAGTCTTCTGGTGGATAACCTAAGGACTTTAAGGAATTCTGATGGTTACATGGCAGAAATAAAAAAATTATCAGAAAGAACATTTGAATTATGTGAATACAACTGTCCTATTCTACAAATTTCCGAAAAATATTCAGAGGCCTGCAATTCAGAAAGAGAACTTTTTCAGGATTTACTAGGGGCAGAAATAGAATCAACACACAGAATTATATCAGGTGCCAAAACATGCAGATTCGTAATTAAATTTCAGGAGAAGTATTAGGAAACATCGTGATCTAAAAATATTGAAATTAATTTAAAACTGACATCTAAATTATGGCTACCGAATCTCCAAATTCATGGCCATCGAGTCCAAATGTTGAAACTATTCTGTTTAATGGCATTGATATTTGATCTCCCACGAAAGCCGAAAGGAGATCATGATGTGAACTATCTGTGTCATGAACTCCAGTAATTATCCCGGAAAGTGGGAAAACATCAGTATCCGGACCTATTTTTAACCGTGTGACACCGCTGGAACTTCTAAGTTTACCTCCACTGACCGCTGAAATAATTGCTCTTGCCACAGTAGTACCGACTGCAATAACCCGGTTTCCAGAAGCAACAGCATTTTCTATGTTCTCAATCGTATCACCGCCAACATCATAAATTTCTGGAAGAAGGACATCTGATTTCTCAAATTCCGCTCTTTCCAGTGATGCCAGGTTGCAGTGCAGGGTAATTGTTGATATGCGAACACCTTCTTTCACTGTTTTGTTTATAATTTCAGTACTGAATGGTCTTGAAGCTGAAGGATATTCCGAAGACCCCAACTTTGTCTGAAAAATGTTCTTGTAATAAGAATAATCAAAGGCTTTGGTTATTCCTTCATAAAATATTGGGCTCCCGTTCCTAAGGAGGAATTTCTGCATATCATCAATAAGATTGGGAAAAGTCATTTCCACATACCTGGGAAACTCTCTATTCCGTTCAACAACATTAGCAATTATTTCAGTGTTTAATATTGAAAATTCCCCCTTATTCCAAGGGGCACCAAATTCAGATCTTGGTCTTATTTCTGCAAGATATTTACCATGATCAATTGGCTGTCCAACATGAATTCTGCATATTTTGCCACTGGAACTTTCTCTAGCCCAGAGAGCAGATGGGAGCATCAAACTGTCATTAAATAAGAGTAGATCTCCAGGGTCAAGTATTTCACTGAGATAAGTGAAGTCTGGAAACAGAGAAACCTCTCCAGCTTTTAACCTTGCAACTGCCAGTTTAACAGAACTTCTATTCTTTCCCAGAATCTCTCTGGGAACATTCTCTGTTCTCTCTGTATTTAGGTAAAGTGAATCGTGATACAAAATTATCACCTCTCCACGACACTCAAGAGTTCTCTGGCGGAGTCCAATGGGTTTTTTAGATTTTCTGGATCATCATCGGGAAGTGCTAATCTATGCATTTCGGTATTCATATCACCAGGATCAAAAGAAACAAATCTATTTCCTATTTTCCCACCTTCAACTTGCATTATTCTGAATAGAAAATCTATTGCTGCTTTGGAAGACCCATATGGACCCCACCCAGGATATGGCGTTGAGGCAGCGTCAGAGGTGATATGCACAAACATGGTATTACTTACAGGCTGGCGCTTCAATATCTTCAATACGAGTGAAATATTCCCGAAAAAATTGGTTTCAAAGACCGATCTGAAGTCATTCAGTTCCAGATCAGTAGAATTAACTAGGGGTGTTTTTCCAAGCTCACCTGCATTAAGAATAACTGCATCAAACCTTTTGAATTTCTTCAGAAAGGTTTCAAGGACATTATCCAGGTGGTTTGAAATTCGCAAATCACAAACTTCTGCCAGAAGATTTTTATTTTTATTCATCAGCTTGATTTCTGATATGAGGTCAAATCGTCTTCCAAAAGTTGCCACACTCCATCCTGCATCAAGAAAAACATCGACGCAGGCTCTGCCTAATCCTGAAGTTCCTCCAGTTATCAATACCGTTTTATTCTTTACCGTTTCTTTTCTCTCAACATAATTCTCCATGGGAATTCATGCTGATACATTAAATAAACAAAACGGTTAACAAAATAAATTAAAAAGGGTTTTGTCTGAACAGATCATGACCCATAATATGGATCCATACGAAAAATCCTGTATTATCAAAGCCGGAAAAATTGGTAAAGCAGCACTTGAATTCGCCCAGACTCTAATAGAGCCTGGATCACTTCTTCTTGAAGTTGCAGAAAAAACAGAAAATTTCATCAGAGAGGAAGGGGCACAACCATCCTTTCCGCTTAATCTCTCCATAAACCATGAGGCAGCACATTACACACCATCACCTAATGATGGGAAGAGATTCAAAACAGGTGATCTGGTAAAGGTGGATATTGGTGCACAGGTAGACGGATTTATCTCAGATAATGCAGCAACTGTTGAGGTTGGAGGAACAGGAAATTATTCAAATCTCATTGATGCTTCAAGAGAAGCTCTAGATGCTGCATTGAAAGTATTGCGCCCAAACATTCCAATAGGAAGAATAGGTAAAGCAATTGGTGAAAAGATTAACTCTATGGGATTTAAGCCGGTGAAGAATCTTGGGGGTCATGGAATAAACCGTTTTGACCTTCATTCAAGAATTTTCATTCCAAATTATGATGATGGAAACGGAGCAACCATAACCCCGGGTACGGTAATCGCAATAGAGCCTTTCTCGTCCACGGGGATAGGGATGATCCACAATGGCCCTGGTGGGAATATTTATATTATGAGCGGTACAAAGCAGGATAAGAAGGACCCAGTATACGGAGCATTCAATATGCTTCCCTTTGCAGAGAGATGGATTACCAATTTAATCCCTGATCATACTGCATATCTTAAGAAGATGATGGGGAAGAAACAGATATCACAGTTTCCCGTACTTAAGGAGCATAGTGGGGCTATGATATCTCAGGCGGAACATACCATACTTGTCCTAGCCGACGAAATAATTGTTACAACAAAGTGAATATTGTAAGACTTAAATCAAATCCGGGTCGCACACAATTCATAGTTAAGGAAATCAGTAAACTAAAAGAAAAGGTTAAAGATTAAGCCTAAACATTTACATCGTTGCCGAGAATAACAATACATGACTCATATAATTAAAGAAGAGCGAGATCTCAAATTTATTTACACAAAGATCAAGGATGGTTCTTCATTTGCTGTCTCTGGCTTTAACCTATCAACTTCTCCAGAATATCTGCTTCTAAAACTATTTGAAACCTATGAGGAAACCGGCCATCCAAAAGATCTATTCCTCATTTCAGACAGCTCTCCCGGTTCACCAGGGAGAGGACTTGACATAATAGCAAAGAGCATGTATGACACAGGAGACTTTGGATTTTTATCAGGAATATTGTCACCTTTCCTTGCTTTTACTCCGTGGATGGAGAAGATTGTGAGGGAAAACAAAATAGAGGGGTATACTGCAAGCATTGGAACAGTAGCCCACTGGCTCAGGGAGATCTCAGCATCGAGACCTGGACTTATTACAAGGGTAGGGCTTGGAACTTTTCTGGATCCGAGAGAATCCGGATCGAACCTTAACGATCTGGCAAATAAAAAGAGGAGAGTTAGCCAGGAAATCATAACAATAGATGGTCAGGAATTCATTTTCTTCAAAGGACCTCAGCCTGATTTCGCGCTCATTAGAGGGACAACTGCTGATGAAATAGGGAATATGAGCATGGAGAAGGAAGGGATCTATGGGAGCATATTTCCAATGGCACAGGCTGCTAAAGCCCTCCCAAATAGAGGGATCGTATTTTCACAGGTGGAAAGGATAGCAAAGTTTGGGACGATGAATCCCAAGGCTGTACACGTACCCGGACCACTCATCGACTATGTTGTAGTTTCTCCAGAAATGTATTCGTGGCAGGGAGGAAACCTTGAGTTTAATCCAGGTATCTCAGGAACCATAATCCCTCCAGATCCACCGAAAAGAGAACCATCAGGAGATTTAACATTCAGGGATGTGATTATACGAAGAACTGCGCAGGAAGTTGCCGGTGTAATCTCTGAAAAAAAGGGACCTATTA
>JAJYDZ010000399.1 GCA_021790415.1 Thermoplasmata archaeon
ATGGGCCTATGGCTTTCCTCTTGGCCTATTCGCAATCTCGACTGTCCGCATGATCTCCATAACAAACGAGCACGGGCTCATCTGGGTATTCACAGCCATTGCAGTTGCGCTGAACGCTGTCTGGATCTATGCATGGCTGAACACAATCATTTTCATGATGGACAGGAGCAGGAAACTAAGGGAGATAGCTGAGAATACGGAAACATCCTCCTGAAATCCTGGATATCTGCATTTTGCAGATAAAATAATTTTTAAACACTTCATTTAGACCCAGAGATCAAATTTGCGGATACATTGTCGCAAGAGGCTATTATGAGGAATGACAGTTTTTGGTATGAACCCACTTACTTCACTATGGACTACAAGAAAACACCATACTTTTGTCTTATATTAACCAGTCCTAAAAATTAAATTTCAAGGGATCACTTACTATCCCTCTTTCTTAGCATCTCTTCCACATGCTTGATTCCCGTTGCCGTAATTTTAAATGTTCTTTCTCCTGATTTTTCATTGTCCTCGTTCTTTACCAGTACAAAATATTTCTTGTCAAGGTTGTTGTTTATGCTATCTGATAAATTTTTTGGTGGGCGTTCCCTTGCTTGCTTGAACCCTTCTTCGATAATACTCTTAAACAATGGCGATACATGTTCATGAAATTGTTCGAAGTAACCTATAAAGAGAGTTTTGTCATTAAGAGATAAATCAGAGCTATAATCGGAAATGAATTCTCCGATAGATAGATTTATTGGCCCTATCGACAGATCTTCTCTGCGATAGGATTCGAGTATTTCAATCCTCTTTCCCTGACTGCTAATTTGATCCCTTAGTTCACCGATTTGTTTTTTTAGTTCCTCAATTTCTGAAACCACTTATTTTACCTCCTTCTTAACTTGATTCAATATTGCGATTAGGCCATCTATGGCGTAGGGTTTGATCCTATAGACGCCTTTATGAATGATTTCGATAGTATTGTCTTCCTTCAATTCGCTGACACGTGCACTAATACTCTTTTGTGGTTTTCGTAAAATCTGTGAAAGTTCATAAAGAGTAACATCCGCTTCTACAGGAGTTTGCCTTCCAATCTTAACCTGCAGATTATTCAATAGATACCTCACACTTAACACAGTGAGAATCCGTTCCTTATCTGTAATTTTACTGTTGTCGATGTTAGTTATACGCACGAATCCATCCGGCGATACCGTCGCAAAATTAGATATCTCATCGATAAGCCTCTTCAACTCTTCCTCTTCCAAATCTCTTGTTGTAAATATTTTTTTTTCATATTCGTCTAAACCAGTCATGTGTTGTCGCCTCAAATAACATTACTGTTATTCTTTTATGTAATACGCACGCGACTATTTATATTTTATGTATTTTATGCAGTTACACGATATTTCTTTTTCGTGTGTGCTTTTTTATACAAATTTCAAATGACGATAATACTTTATATCACGTAATTTTATTCCGATGAAACAATGAATGGTTGGTTGTCAAGATTGGGTTAATTATTCCAGATACCACAACATGAATCTGTGATCACGCACTTTCACAAACATAATTAACGGAAAATCTGGAAATGATAACGTCATATTCGGTACATCATTTACTCTCTTCTGTAGTATGTTGAAGTTGTAATAAAATTGAAAACATTCAGCATGGTTCGAACCTGAAGAGGGAAATTATGCAGGACCAGTTAGATGCGGTGATGGAGGTAATAAGTATCCCAAGGGCAGAAGATATCGCACTAATCATCACTTTCATCTATGGCAGACGGCACTCCGATGTTAGCCCACGCCACTGGGAATTTTGGAATATACTTGGCTTTCCCATTCTCATTTGTTTTCTCTATTAGTTTCAACTGTTTGAACACTCTTATAAAATAACCTACAAAGTACTTGCCTTTTCCACCGTACAATTCTTCCATCTTTTTCGTCAGTTCCTCTCTCAAAATGCCTCTAGTCATGTTAACAAGATTAAGCACAGTAAAACCTGCCCCTTGCACTTGCAGTCCTCTCATTATTAGAATTTCAAAAACTGTGAGGTCCTCGTTATCGTTGAATTTTTCCGCTATTGTCTTTCCAATTTCAGTGAGGTATATTTTATTTTTATTTATCTCAAAGAGACCCGTTTCTTCAAACACGTACCCATAATTATTAACCTTGGCCTTATTTGTGATTAGATTTCTCCCCTTCAGATAATCAACTAAGTCCTCATCTTTGATTCCCGGTTCTTTAAGAATCTTCCTGAGTAGTATTTTAAAAGCGGTTAAGTTAGAGTTCCACTCAAACCTTGGGATTATATTTTCTCCCATGAGGGCTTTTAGTTCTTTTGGCTCTGTCTTGGCAAGCAATTCCCTCAGTTTCTTTCTTTCTTCATTAGTCAACTTTTCATTTGACATAAACAAGGATGGTTGCTTTGTATATAAATATATTCACTTTAAACCCGATTATATACGATTATACTGAATATTGGTTATTATGATAATAATCATTATAACGCAAATAGAGATAAAAATATTACAAATGGAATTCTATAGTAAGTAGACTTTAACTTTGTCGTGATAGTGTTTACGCACCCCGTCCAAGTCCTGCTCTCGATATTTATTTTATCTAATATATTCTTGGAAAGATATGTACATTCTGCTCATATCTATGATCCGCTTGTTTTGCTTTCGACAAGTGTAGCATTGAACCAACAGAACTGAACTCCGTAAGCATGTAAAAACTTGGATAATTATCGAAAATTTATTGCGTAAATTGTGCGAGAATATATAAATACAAATGAGAAACAGTGATTTGAGATTAAAAGGATGAGACCTATCTTGTAACTTTGGTACCATGATAAACAAATATGTATACCGTATCATGTAAACTGATGAAAGGATCTAAATTGGATTTCTTCACGCTAGACTCCTTTGACCTGACTGATAAAACTGTTTTTTT
>JAJYDZ010000400.1 GCA_021790415.1 Thermoplasmata archaeon
AAAAGACCTTATTTTAAGTGAAGGATTGAAATCTTATCTCAATCCATAAATCAAAATTTTTTGAAATATTTCCTGAATCATAGTAGCCATAAGCCAAATTTTTTGAACATAAATATTAATGAAAGCTTAATTAGAAAATTGCTGATATGGTCATATGGGAGTAAAGGCAATTTTAATGGCTGGAGGGAAAGGTACAAGACTAAGGCCAATTACATATTCAATTCCGAAACCACTGGTCCCAATTGCAGGAAGACCATGTATAGGATATTCTCTTGATGCTTATAGAAGGGCAGGAATAAATGATGTTATTATAACAACCGGATATAAGTTTGAATCCCTTATTACCGGAGTTCTTGAATATAAAGATCTGGAGCAGAACATATTATTCTCTGTGGAAAAGGAACCTGCAGGAACTGCAGGGGGGATAAAACTTGTTTCCAGGTTTATAGATGATACCTTTATCGTTGGAAGCGGCGATATTCTTGCAGATTTTGATATAAAGGAAATATTGGAATTTCATAAAAAAAAGAAATCAAAAATTACCATAGTTTTGTCGGAGGTTGAAGATCCTTCACAAATGGGTATAGTTGAATTGAACAATGGAAGGATAACAAAATTTCTTGAAAAGCCCTCCAAGGAGGAAATATTCTCAAATCAGGTCAATGCTGGAATATATGTAATTGAACCGGAGATATTGGACGAAATACCTGAAGGAGTGCAGTTCGACTTCTCCAAAGATCTGTTCCCAAAACTTATGAGAAAGGGTATAGAAATATTCGGATACAAGGGAAACGGAACATGGCTGGACACGGGAAGACCAAGGGACATGATAAAGGCGAACCAGATAATGGTTGAGAAATATGGCAAAAATGTAAATTCACCCAATATGAAAGGAACATTCATAATAAAAAATGCAGATGAAATGAGAGGAATCACTCTGGAAGGACCTACATTTATTTCGGAGAAAGTGAAAATAGGCGAAGGCAGTTCGATAAAGGGTTCAGCCATTTATAGCAATGTTGAGATTGGCAACAATGTTGAGATTGAGGATTCAATAATAATGGACTGCTCCAAGGTAAGATCCGGTTCCAAGGTAATTAAATCAGTTCTAATGAGAAACACCTCAATAGGTTCGGATTGCGTTGTTCAGGAAAGCGTTATATCACCGGATTTAAGTCTTCAAAACGGATCCAGAGTCTATAACGTCGCATTATCATCTGATCAAACAGTGAACGACAGTTAAACATTAAACAAAAGAGTTTGGAATAAAATATAAATTTGGTCTAAAGAAAGCCGGCCTTTTGAAGAATAAGAAGGTCTTCCGTGGTCAACTGTTCACCATTTTTGAATTTATCAAACAGGGTGACAGCTTTCTCTTGCAGTTCTCCTTCCTTTTCTTTCTTTCTTGAAGCCTTTGCCTTGGTCTTTATAGTTCCTAAAACCTTTTCAAGATCCTTTAATTCGTTCTTTGCCTTAACAAAAGCATCGTGTTCCTTTTCGGATTCTTTATTGTATTTTATAAACAGCTCATGAAATTCATCAGCTTTTTTTCTGGTCTCATCAAGTTCCTGAAGAGATGTATTTATCTCATCACTTATCTGGTTAATTTGGTTTGATATTCCTTCGATTTCTTTTTTGAAATCATCTACGGTTTTTCTTTCTGCTGTTAATTTGTCAGTGACTCCTCTAATGGTCTCGTTTTCCTTGAGTTCATCCTCTCTAGCAGCTTTTAATTTTTTTAATTCGTTAGTGAGTCTTCTAATTTCTCTTACAACCTTCTGCTCTTCCTCCTTCTTCATCTGGGTTGTCTGCTGTCTTAACTCAAGCTTCTGGAGTTCTCTCTCTTTCATTCTCAAGTCTTTAGGATCGATTCCCTGAGTCTTTATGGAATCCCTTATCTTTCTGTATTCTTTTCTTGTCTCTGAGAGATTGCTATAATGAGCTTCTTTCTCATCTCTCATTTTCTGGACTTTTTCAATAAGTTGTCCCTTATCCGAGATTCTCTTTTTTACTTCTTCCCGCATTTCTCTTACTTTCTGGTTAAGCTTATCACGCTCTTCGGCATAATAATGGCTCTCATCAGCAGCATCATCTCTTTTCCGAATATGTTCTTCTACCATATTTCGTAAAAGTTCTCTCTTTTGTTCTAGCTCAGGAAGAAGATCGCTCATAAACATCAATCATCGCAAAGGTAAACCCACATTCCTGAAGATCATATATATCTTTCGCAGAATTTTGTCGCCAAAAAAATGGCTTAAACCCGAAATATAAGGGTCTTTGTGAAGAAAATGCGAATTTAGAGTTTTTGGATGAAAATTTTCCCAATGAAAGTATTTCGATAAATAGAAGAGGAAAACTCCGGATATTAACCTCAGAAACCAGGGATTATTGAAAGTAATATTGTAAAGAGTTTCCGTGCGCATTAAGAGGATATTAAAATAGCTTCTAATAATGAGGTAGAACTATTCATTAAGCAGGTTATTTCTCTTGCAAAGCTCATTAAAGTTGTTTACAAATTCCACCGGATCCTTTGATTCATATATTCCACGTCCTATGATAACATAATCAGCTCCATTTTCCAACGTTAATAATGGATCACCACCCTGAAATATAGACCCAGGTGAAATTATCTTAAGGCTTCCCGCTTCATTTCTAATCTTAATAAGTAAATCCTGATTATTTGCCGGAGCAACTATACCGTAGACACCATTGGTTTTGCCAATCTTTATCATACTTTGCCAGTTTTTATTTAACATATTTTCTGAGTCTGGGTTGCTCATTGATACCACACCAAACACCTTCGAATCTGCGGCACCTTTGATTACCGCTTTCAGAGAATCCTCACCAGGAAAAATATGTGATATCATCCCCCATGCACCTTGTTGAGAGACTATGTTAGCTATCTTTTCGTTGGTATAAGGTATATCAGCAATTTTCAGA
>JAJYDZ010000401.1 GCA_021790415.1 Thermoplasmata archaeon
GAATATATTGCAATTGCAACGTGGAATTGTGTGTAAGTCAGATAGAAAATGCCACTACCCTGTCCATAACCCGGGGCGCCGTACATATTGAACACAAAAAAGGCAGGTAAAAGACAAAGTTGAATAATTAGAAGTTTAGTCTTTATGAATTTTGGTGTAGAAAAGGATACAAACGAGATAACAAGGAACGGGAGTATCCAGATAAACTCGTCGACAGCTGTTATTTTTAACAACAGAAAGGGGAGTGAAAAAACGACAGCGAGAGTTAAGAATATTGGTTTCTTGAAGTGCTTGAACAATAGAGGAATTGTGACAACCAGTAGTAACACTAAAACAGTGAAGGCACTACTCACTAGAGAGAGTGTAGGAGTGAAAGAACTAAAAAAAGTACCTGGAATAACATTCAAGATAGAAAAAACCGGAATGCCGCTTGCAGATGGGCTGACTGCCCCGACAGCATTGCTCAATATTTCCCAATTTAGAGTTTTCAGAAATGAAGTGTAAAAGAAGCTGAAACTAACCAGGAAAAACAATAAAATGCTTAGGAATTTTTTTTTGTCATTTTCATAAATGAGTAAAGATGGTATCATTAACACGGGAAAATAATAAAAAAATGAGGCATATACTATCAATAGTGTTCCAGCAAAGCTAGAAATCAAGCTATTTTGAAAATATAATAAATAAAATGATAGAAGAGTAAGAAAAATTGGTAAGATGTCTTGTTCGTTGAAGATATAGTTTAAGAAGAATATGAAAGGGCTTAATAAGAACACATAGAAAGCTGCATTAGATTTTACCTCGTCATTAGTAAATTTGCTTACTATTTTCATTACAAGGAAAGCGGACAGCACAGAAAAGATAATATTTATTACTCTCATAAAGTCTGACGCAACCTGAAGATTTGTTGTAAGATTATAAGCATAAAATTGTGGTAAAAATATAGATAAAGTGAGAGGAGGAGTAGGTAGTGGAAAAAAAGAAACTGGGTTTAATGACAAATTCAAAAAGCTGGAAAAATAAAGGAAAGTTCTGGTATTGTATAAATCTATTGTCTTTATTGTAATTACGAAAAATAATGTTAAAATGACAAAAATAGTTCCAACAACTAATTTTTTATCACCTTTCATTTTCATCAATTTCTAATACATTTATAAATATTGTGCTACTAGCTATGTTTTAAATGAATGACCAGTTAGGGAAAGCACCTAATATTTTATACGAGTAGAAGATACTCCAGAATATGACGGAAACATTAAATATTATAGTTACAGGTTCTTCTGGTTTTATTGGTTCGTCCATTGTTGATAAATTGGCTTTGAAACACGAAGTGACAGGCATTGATAGGGTGGAAAAGAACAAAAACGAATATTACGAATTTATCAAAGGTGATATTTCTAAAACCAACACTTTTTTAAAAGTGCACAAAAAGCCCGATTATATTTTTGATTTTGGTTCCCCCTCTTCTATGAGAATATTTGACAAGAATCCGGCTCAAGTAACGTCGGATACTGTCAGGGGTATAGTTAACATTCTGGAATTCTGCAAAAACAACGGCGTTACGAAGCTCATCTACCCTTCAAGCGGAACGGTTTATGGGGATAGTATCGGTTCAGATAAAAAGAAACTAGAACCAATTAATCATTATGCTTCCGTTAAGGCATTTTACGAGATGATTTCACTCTCTTATCTGCGTTACTTTAAATCGACAGGTTTACGGATATTTATGGGATACGGACCAGGAGAAGAAAGCAAGGGTGAAATAGGAAGTCCGGTTTATCTTTTTATGAAAGAAATCTTAAACAACAAAAGACCGGTCATTTGGGGAGACGGGTCACAACAACGTGATCTGGTCTACATCGATGATATCACTGACACTGCGATAAATCTAATCAATGACAAAAATACTGATACTTTTGATATAGGGACTGGTGATTCATTAAATTTCATACAGGTTTTGAAAATTATCGGGGAGGTTACTAACACAAATGTTCAACCAGTTTTTGTTAGCAGGCCCACAGGCTACCAAACTGTTACTAAATCAGATCCAACTACATTCATAAGAATACTCGGAAGAAAACCGTTACCTCCATCATTGGGAATTAAAAAACTATATGATCATTTGATAGGGCATTCAACAGAACAATAGAGAGGATTTATTCTATGAAAATAAAAATTGCGATTGTTGAGCCATTCAGACATTACGATACTGTCAAGAGAGCAGAGTTCATTGCAGATGTATTGAGAAAACAATCAATAGTGGATATATTTTTATTTAGCAGGAATAAAAAGGAAATACTGCCCAGTTTTATTGGACAATTACGCCTTCTTTATAAAATAGCAATGAACGAATACCAAGTCATTTTTTTTATGAATATTGATTGGATTGTTCCCCCGTTAATCAAAATAGTAAGTAGAAGAAAATGTGTGGTTGTATACGATGCTAGTAACATTCAGTTTGGTATAGCTCAAACATTAGGTAAAAATATATGTATCCGGACCATTGTCAAAATTATAGAATGGTCTTTTGTCAACTGGTCCGATTATATATCCACAATGGGTGTATCGTTTTATAATTTTTTTTCAGAACATTATTCACGAACTGAACGCATTTTTTTTGTCTCAAATCCTATTGGTATAGATAACTATTCCAAATTAGTTGAGAATAAAGGGATCTTATGCAATAATTTTCAGTTCAGTGAGAAGATTACAGTTGTATATACAAGTGTCTTTGGAATGATATCAGTTATGGGTCAGTATGTCCCTCGCGGTTGGGAATTAATTGAAGCAATATCATCGAAGAGCAATGATCTGTATGAACATGTCACGATTCACTTTGTAGGTACTGGGAATGCAATTGATGACCTCCTAAAACTTGCAGAAGAGAGGGGGGTATTAGAAAATTGTATCTTCAAAGGTTTTCTTCCAATTGATGAGTTTGTG
>JAJYDZ010000402.1 GCA_021790415.1 Thermoplasmata archaeon
AGAAAGGAAGACACAACTCCATGTTCACCGTCAGGAAAGATGAGAAATGAAACCATCATTGTGGATAACAGCATTGTCGCAAATGAAATGGGGATACTTCTCTCAAAGGAGTTCGTATGCTACGGATACAAGAAAACGGCAAAACAGCTGATCAGATACGGATACGTGATAAACAGGAAGAAGGTGAGGAGACTCATGGGTGAGAATAACCTTCTCAACCACTCATACAATAAAAGAAAGCCGGTAACAAGGGTTGTACAGTCCATGGTTGTGGTAGACGATCCGGATCGGGTGTGGGAATTTGACATAAAGTATGTCCGGATTCATGGAGAATCGAAGAACGTCTATCTCCTGTCAATGATTGACTGCTACACAAGGGAAGTCGTAGGACATTATTTAGGGTATCACTGCACAGGTAGCGATGTGAAAGAAACAATGGTTTTAGCATTTGATCGGAGGGGGCTGGAGAACATTTCAGCAATATGTATGAGAAGTGACAACGGAACACAGTTCATATGCAAGACCCTTGAAGATTTCCTCTCAATGATGAATATATCTCATGAAAGGATCCATCCTGCGACTCCAAAGGAGGATGCACACATAGAATCGTTCAATTCGATTCTGGAAAGAGAGGTCATAAGAAGATTCGAGTTTGATAGCATTGAAGAAGCGGAGTCCACGGTTAGAAGATTTGTGGATTTCTATAACAATGAGAGGTTGCATACGGCGATAGGATATATTACACCAAGGGAGATGAATAAAAAATGTATAGAAAAGCTTCAGAAAGATTGAAATCTTATAAGACAATATTGTCTCCAATTAGGGGAACTAACCAATATAATGACTCACAATTGATAAAAGATCTAAGACTATTTTGACGCCATATGAGTATAATGAACTCACTTGCCAAAATGTTTTATTGAAGAAGCAATTGTGGATAAACATGCGAAAATGCTTTTCCCAGATACTTTGGGGTGTATTAATTATGGGATTCCCTTTACTTACTACATGGGGACTTTTGTTTACTCCCGGGTTCTATTCCTATTCTGATCAGCATTTTCCACTATCTACGACCATTCCTCCAACACTAATTGTTTCAAATCAAATAGTAGGCAATTTGCAATTTGATAGATTGCTCATCACTTTTCCATATTACTTTTTTTCATTGTTCACCAATAATATTCAACTATTATCCAGATTTTTTTTGTTTTACACATTTTTTTTGTACTCTGTATTGTGTTATCTCTTTTCCAATATTGTTGTTCAATTCTACTCTAATACAATTTCTGAACTCTCTTTTTTTAAAAAACAACTATCCAAGTTACCTATTTTTATAATTTCTTACTCCAATCTTTCTGCTTTGAATCTTAATGCTGATGGGGGAACATGGGCAGATTCTATAATTCTTATCTTAATTTCAATTTCAATAATACTGATTCTTCAGCACAAGGAAGGTATTTTGGTTTTTTTATTAATTTCAGGTTTTCTTATAATAACTTTTCTTCTAAATCCTGATTACGCTCCGATGTTTTTAATCTGCGTTTTGATACTACCAATATCTTCGATGATTGCAAAAAAAACCTCACTATATTCATTACTTTATTCAATTATTCCGGTACTTTTTTCATTTATTCCCCTTGTTTTTTTATATCTTCAATCTTTTTTTATAGGAAACAATTATTCCAGTGGATTTAATAACATAGGATATAGGAATTATTCATTAAACAATTTAAAATTTTTCTCTACCAACATAAATATGTATGATGTTATATTTTTATTGGGGCATTTTTGGTCAACCATAACTTTCGCCCCTCCATCCATTCTTTTTTCTTCTTCCGATATACCTTTTTTTCCTTCATTGTATAGTCCCGCACAAGTTTTACTTCCTACGGGCTTTGTAACTATTCTTTGGATAATATCACTTATTTCATTCCCATTAATATCTTTTTTTTCTTTCGTGTTTAAAAGAACAAGAAAATACGCTCTTTCAATTGCTCCACTTCTTTTAATTGTGTACCTTATAACTCAAGAGTACAATATAAAAATTATTTTTTACTCACTTCAATATGTAACTTTTATTCCCATTATTGGAAAAGCAATAGGTACTTCTTTATCATTGCCCGGTCATTTTATTAATTTTTTAGCATTCATCTACTTACCACTTTTCTCCTTGTCAATTATAACAATAATTGATGTTGTTGAAAATTTTAGTGTTAAAATAACTAGAACCGTTAAAAACGTTTCTTTATCTTTTAACCTTAGTAAAAAATCTATCAATACATTAAGTGATGCAAAATCCATCAAACCAATCTTATTTACAATTATTGTAGTGTTTATGGTTACTCTATCTGGTTGGCAAGCTTTTAATGGTTCTTTATATCCTATGAGAGCGTATGATGGTTCATATTTAATAGGAAATAGTGTTGAACCTAAAGGAGCATTATCGCCAACTATAGTCAATACTTCAGTAATAAATGCTTATAATTTAGTAACGTCAAGTTACAGCTCTAAAAATTACAGTTCAGAATTTAATACTTTATGGATAGGTGGGCCAACTTGTAATGATTTCCCATATGAAGGTCCACCTTTATCAATATCTCTTAATAGCTTCAGATATATTACAGAAAATGGATTACTTGCAGATGTTGCCCCCTATCTTATAATGCATAGTGTTAGATACGTTGTTATATCAAATGAAAATATAAATAAGAATCTTCAAAACCCATTTAGTCTTTATGGCTTTAATAACTATTCAAGCGCCTTCAATTTCTTTAATTCCAGTGGACTAAAAAAGATATTTAATCAACAAAAAACAACAGTTTTCAAAACTTCAAACTTAGTAAATTTAATTGCTAATTCTAACTTAATTCTTAACTCTTCGAAAAATTATCTAGAAAGATCATCGCTTTATATGCCATTTTCTAAAATTGGTTA
>JAJYDZ010000403.1 GCA_021790415.1 Thermoplasmata archaeon
GTAATATCCACAATATTTACTCCCTATTTAATCATTTCTAAGCACTTTTTGAATAACTTTATGACAATATTTTACAGAATTTATCTTATTTATTGTGAATTATACTCATGTTTCTGGTTATAATAGAGTTTATCCGAATCTATGTTATTTTTTATTCTCCTCTCAAGAATCACAAAGATATTATACAGTCTTTTATTACCTTCTTACTACAATGATTTCTATGACACTCACCAAATTTGAAAAAGCAAGAATTATAGGGGCAAGGTCTTTGCAAATATCTATGGGGGCTCCAGTTATTATTGATGTGCCCAAGGAAATTATTGATCCTGTGGATATAGCAATAATGGAATATGAAAACAACGTGATCCCAATTACAATAAGGTTATAAATCACCTTACTGTTGATTTGTCTTGGGCTCCACCATCAATAATTAATGATTTCCCATTTACTGTTAATATTAGACGATCTCTCCCAATAATACCTGTTATTTCCGATTTTCCATCTTTTATATCTACCCGTAAATCATAAGTTTTGAGATCGTCAATTTCTATTTTCTGTTCACCGTTATATGCATGGTCGCCAATTTTTACAAGAGAGCCCTCCTGTTCATCAGTAGTTATTATGTGCGCCCCCTGTGAATCCTGAGCTGCAAGAAGCATCCCCTGAGATTCCTCACCTCGTATTTTGGCCCATTTCAGATTTTCCACAACAATAATCTTCCTACCAACCAGAGATGATGGCTCATAGTATTTCCTTAAACCAGCCACGAGATTTATGTTCTTATAACCCAGTGATACTTTAAGGAGAAGAAGTCCATCCGCGTTTGGGTGGTAACCGGCTTCAGTGATCTTTCCAACAGTAAGATTAAGGTTATTCTTTGGTTCTTCAGGTAGCTCCAGTTTCTTGAATGGTATTTCTGAACTTTTGATGTCATATTCTACTGTCTCAGTAAGGGCTAAAATTGCATTCTTATCCATTGCCACCTTATGATATGATGCCCATATCCTTGAAGTCCCAGAAGGTATGAATGGTGATAGCATAATAGTGCAATAGTCAAGCAATTTTAATGAGATATAGAGCTTTCTTTTGCACTTTTCCTGATCACTGACAATAAGCTTCCATGGCTGGCTTGTGTTGAAGTATGTGTTGGAATAACTCACAAGTTCCAACCACTTGCTTAAGGCCTTCCTAAATTCCAGTTTTTCCATCAATTTTGAATATTCTGAAAAAACATTGCCTGCAACCTTAAGAACTTCAGAATCGCTGTCATCTAGTTCTCCCTTGTTTTCTGGGATTATATTCTTTTTAATGCAGAAAGCAAGAACTCTGTTCGCATAATTTCCATATTTATCTGCGAGCTCGCCGTTGACCTTTCCCACCATCTCCTGAAGCGTAAAATCAGAGTCGGACGTTTCTGGGAGTATTGAGGAAAGATAGTATCTAAGGGAATCCTTGTCCACTATTTGCAGAATTTCATTAGCATTGTATCCTATTCCCTTGCTCTTGGAAAATTTCTTTCCTGTGAACCTCAGGTATTCGTTTCCTATTATTTCTGTTGGTAGTTCTATGCCTTCTCCATATGCATGCAGAATGGAGGGAAGCATTATGGAGTGAAAAAATATGTTGTCCTTTCCCATGAAGTAATACGATTTCCCTTTGCTGTAATAATCAAACCAGAGGTCTTCATTGCCTATCTGTATTGAGAATTCCTGTGCATTTGATATATACCCAAGAAGGGCCTCAAACCACACGTAAAATCTTTTGTTTTCATAACCTTTTTCAGGAACAGGAACCCCCCATTCAATATCTCTTGTTATGGCCCTTGGTTTTAATCCACTTTCTATGAAACCTAATGAAAATGATTTCACGTTGGGTCTCCATGAACTCTGGGTCTCAATCCAACTCTTAAGAAAATCCTGGAATTTATCAAGGAGAAGGAACATGTGCTTTGTCTCCTTAAATTCTGGCGTGTCTCCAGATATGGCACATTTAGGTTCAATGAGGTCTTGGGGATCGTTATTTCTTCCACATTCTTCGCACTGATCTCCCCTTGCAGTAGGATTTCCACATCTTGGACATGTTCCTATTACATATCTGTCCGGGAGGAATTTTTTGCAGGTAGGGCAATATGGGGAAATCATTGCCATTTCCTCAATATAGCCTTTCTTTTTAATAGCTAAATAGACATCCTGAACAAATTGTGAATGCTTTTCACTGGTAGTTCTTCCAAAGTAATCAAATTGTATATCAAGCGAAGCAAAAACCTTCTTTTGTTCATCATGATAAAAATCCACAATTTCCTTTGGAGTTTTGTTTTCCTTCTCAGCTCTTATGGTTGTGGGTGTTCCGTATTCATCGCTTCCGCTTATGAATATTGTATCTTTGCCAAATAGTCTGCAAAATCGGTTGAAAATATCTCCTCCAAGATAACAACCGGCAATGTTTCCGATATGAAGTGTGCTATTTGCGTAAGGCAATGCACAATTTATGACAATTTTATTTTCCATATGAACAGCTAATTTGCTATTCTTATATATTTTTATTTTAGCTTATCCCATTCCCTGAGTTAAGAACTGCTCACCACGAATCTGAATCTTTCAAGGAGTGTCTTTTTATCCATTGCAGAGAGAAAAAATCCCAGTCTGGGTCCCCTTTCCTTTCCTATGAGAATTGAATAGAATATCCTGAACCCATTAGCAGGTTCGATTCCGTGCTCCTTGATGATGATGTGTATTGCATTGTGTATACTTGTTGCCTCCCATTGCGAATCTGGTAACTGTGCCCAGTGGATAAAATCTGAAACAACAATTTTTTCCTCGTCTGTTATTTTTACTACCTGTGTTTTTGGTAGAATTGAGAATTTAAATGTTTCTGGAGCATAGTTAACAATCCAGTGCTTAGCAAGGGTCATTAATAGCAGGGCGAG
>JAJYDZ010000404.1 GCA_021790415.1 Thermoplasmata archaeon
GAAATATGGTATTGATGGTAGCATGAGAAGCGGAGAATCAACTGCATAAAAACCTCCTGATATAATAACAAGCAGGACAAAAGCAAGTTTATACATTGAATATGTTTCTAAACTTTGAAATGAATAGGTTATCCTATAGCGAATATTTAGATAATTGAGGAAGGCGTGAAAACTTGTAATATTTCCGTATTGAGTCACACCATAGAAATCTCTTATATTTGTAGCAATGAGAAAATACTCCATTGCAACGGCAAATAATATAATATATATTGATAATAGAAAGACTGTTTTTTTCCTGTTTTGTCTCATTTGCGAAAAAAGGCCACGTTTTCCGTATTTGGTGATTCGTGTCGCTGCAAGGTATAATATGAAAAATAAGATGAATGATGCATGAAGTGATATCATTAAGGTGAGGGAAATTGCCTCTCCAATCGGTTTTTTTGTAACAAAAAAGTAAAGTGCCCAAGCATAGAAAAAAGGCATCAGGGCCATCAGGTGAAAATCAAAGGCTATGGGCCCTATGGAATATGGTGAAAGTTCATAGCAAAGGATCAGGAGAAATACATTACTAAATTTACCACTGTCTCCTGCGAGCTTCATGTAAGTCAGATACAGCGGAATTGCTGTGAAAGTTATGAATAGACTCTGTATCACCAGAAGGGTGGCGTTATGCGGAAAAATCCAGAAGAAGAAAGCCAGAACGTAAATGAATGGGGAAAAATGCGTGCCAAAGAAACTTCCGTTAAGCAGTGTTGAATAGAAAAAATTTCCATTCAAGTAACCATGAAGTGATGCTCCGTAAATGCCCAGATCAAAACCTGTAGCATTGAGTGTCAAATATTTATAAATAGAGTAGAAAGAATAAATTACAAAAAAGAACGTCGAAACAATGATAAGAAAGATCAATTGCTTTCTGGGTTCTGTGTTTCGCATTGGATGCGATCTTAACCATATATTTAAAATATTGATTAAATGCTCTCCTGCCCTCCCCGGAGAAGTATTTCTGCTGCGGGACCTTTTCTTGTCTCCATGATTTTAATTGCATCCAATGAGGCTTTTCCTACGGCCACATATTTACCGTCCAATCCCCTTATGAAAACTGTGTCATCCATCTTGATTTCCATATCCATTTCGACAATTCCCTGCGCAAAAAGTTTTGCCCCTCCGAGGATTCTTGGAACGGCACCATTGTCAATGGTAATATTCTTGAATCCTGGTTTGATTGCATCGAGAAGTTCAACCGTTGGATAAAATTCTGGGGATTCGAGAGCTATGGGTATTTTTCCTATGTAGTATAATTTTTTTCCCTTTTTTTCTTCGACCTCAATCTGATTTTGGGTTATGAATGGTGCATCAAGACCAATATCTTTCAATCTGGCGTAAAGTTCTTTTAGTTCCTTCTTTGAGACCATATGCCTGGACATATCATTTCACCATTGCAGACATACTACTAAAATTCTCATTTAAATTCTCCTCTGGGCATTTTATAAGAAGTTTAATGCTCTCCTCCATTTTTTTGCCTTTATCTCTAATATCCTCACTGAATTTCCATTTGACCTGTTCTCCCCCATCATCTATGAGGTATAATGCAAAGAGTATAGCTTCCTGAATGTCGCTTTTCTTCTTTGTCCTGTCGCCAAGTTTTATTGCCTCGCTTATTCCGCGTATTCTGGCCTCTGCAACAACCTCCTTCAAAAATTCAGAATCCGGAGACCATGGCTTCATATCCAGATTTTCCTTGATTTCATCATGTCTGATCCTCTCCCTCATGGCCTGTATTTGTTCAAGTGGGTTTCCCTTTAATAAGGCAACGTCAGATTTATCAAGCCCTTCAAATAATCCTGATAATATTCTAAATGAATATTTGGGCCACAGTATTTCCAGAAGTTTTCTTGAACTGGGCTCATCCAGATATATTCCACCATAATCCTGAATAACACTACTTATAACATTTGTAAGATCAGAATCGATTTCATTCTTTTCAATAAACTCATTCCTGTCGTTGAATTCCGTTTCACCTATTATTAATGCTCCTGAGTCTGTGGCACTTTTAATCCTCTGAGAATTGATCTTTTCAATAAAGTCTCTGTCTGTTAAGGAACCTGCCAGATATCCGTTAAACAATTCGTTTTCGCCCTTACTTTTCCATTTTTCGAGATAACCTGATGAAAAGCTGAAATCTCTTGAAATATCCGCGGATATGAAATGCTTTGCAAGCAAAGAAACAGTGTTCTTTCTGGAACTGGAGTTAATTCTTATTATGATACCTGAGAAATGCATGACATCTATGTATTTTCCTTCTCCGGATATTTGAAGGACAGAACCTTTTTCAGTATATTCGACCCCATTTTCGTTTAAAACGTCCTTGAAAAATTCTATACCCGGCCCTATCCCTTTGCAGGATGCTGTATAATAATTCCTGCTTGTGTAAATCTTGATATTTCCTCTCTTCATAAGCTTTGAAAATGCCAGAGCCCTCCAAAGTTCATTATCATAATTCTGGATTCCGCCAAGAACTATTGGATCTGTGTCTCCCCGCTTAACATAGTTCAGACTTCCCAACGGTGTTTTTATCACGCCGGTTAAGGGTAGCTTTTCTGTTTCAAGGACTTTTTCAGTTTCGGAAAGTCCCCTTAAAAACTCGTCATTTGATCTTGCAAACTTATCAAAGTTACCCGATTTATGAGCCTTAATAACCTTCTTTCTGTATTTTTCAAAGGGGCAGGAAAATCCCTTCGAGTTACATTCAGGGATTATCATTTCCGGGTTTTCAAAAAGCTTTTTTATTTTAGCGACAAACTTTGCCTGACTTTCTTTTGATTCTGCCTTCAGTCTCATTTCTTTCCCGATTCTAGAACTCGTATGGCTTCTGCTCTTACGGTTACCGGAATTGGAACCATTGATTCTATTAGTTGGAC
>JAJYDZ010000405.1:0-1272 GCA_021790415.1 Thermoplasmata archaeon
TTTCTTTGATGGCGATCTTATTCCAAAGAGGTTATCTCCTGCAACCGCTATGACCAAATCCATCATAAGGCCATAAGTCAGCATCTCGTACAAGAAATACATCGGTTCTCCGCTAAATCCATAACTTATCAAGTCACTCAGGAGATTGAATATAAACATGGCAATCATTCCAACCCCTACTTTTCTTACGAGTCCTGCTACTATTAGTAACGCTATGAGTCTTCCCGTGTACCCGATTCCAAAGAACGGATTTGATGGAATGAATTTGCCAAGAAAGGCACCAATATAAAATTCCCAAACCACGGCAAAAGCAGCTCCCATACCTATGTAAATAAGGTCAACCGTCGTGAATTTTGCCAACCCCCCGGTCTTTTTTCCCCACAGAAAAACAAATAGCAAACCAGCCCCAAAAAATAACAGGACCAGTTCCCACGGAATTTCTCCCGGAGCGTTCAATATTCCAGATATTCCATTGTAACTCATTTTTATCTCATTACATTATCAATTTTGTTGTATATATATGTTTGGAAAATAAACTATATAGCTATATAGATATCTACCTGCCTCTATTTTTTATATTTTTTCTATAGTGAAAACATTAAATAAATATGTGACCGTTATCAACATATGAGTTTTACAAAGGAATCTCCGGATAGTGAGATAATCCCGAACATCAGGGAACTCCAGGCTTTGTTCATTGATATGGACGATACACTTGTAAGCTATAGAGAAGCGGTTCTTGCGGGTCTCGACTCAGTCAGGGAGAAAATTCCAGGACTTCATGAAACAGGACTGGAAGAATTGGAGAAAGATTTCAGGGAATTGCTTTCGCAGAGCCTACCTCGATTATTCAACAAGGAAATTTCATGTAAAAACGATGGAAGATTGAGGATGAATGAGATCTTAAAACGGCATGGCTGGAATTCAACCGAGGATGAGGTAGTACATTATGACAATTTATTCTGGAAGGTTTTCTGGAAAAAAAGGAGGCTATTGCACAATGCAATAAACCTTCTCAAGTTATGCAGCGAATACAAAGTTCCTGTAGCCATTATAACAAATGGAAACCCACAGATACAGTTAAAAACATTAACCCGCCTAAAACTTCATGATTATGTAGACATAGTACTCACCCCAATGAATGCTGACGAGATGAAACCCAGCAATACACTTTTTGAAAGGGCTTTGGAAATCCTGGAGGTGAATCCGGAAAGAGTTATAATGGTTGGAGACTCTTTTTCCCATGATATAATTGGGGCGGCAAACGCCGGA
>JAJYDZ010000405.1:1282-2914 GCA_021790415.1 Thermoplasmata archaeon
TTGGTTTAATAACTTACAGAAGGACAAAACTGAGGATGTAAATTTTGTTGAAATAACATCGTTTTCGGAACTCTTAGAAAAGCTCAAATCTGGGGGCGATAATGAGTGAAAAATGTCTTGCAGGAAGACTTTAGCACAATAATTGATGGATATAGGTGGAGCCGCCATATGGATTTATTGAAGCCCGCTTTTGGAAACGGATGCATCGCGGACATACCCAGCATGATATTGGCAAATTTTGGTATAGGCAAGTGGCAAAGAGCAGAAAATCGTAAGAATTGGTTAAATGGGAATCCCGATCACTTTATATTCTTCCTGCTTGACGGGTTTGGTTTTTCCACAATTAAGCATTCATTAGAAAAATACAACATGAAATATTTGAACAAATTCACTGATAATTCTGGGTTTGATCTGATAACAAGCGTTTTTCCGTCTACAACATCAACCGCAACCGTAACTTATCATACAAACATGCACCCGATTGACCACAGGATTCTGGGATACACATCATATATTCCTGATGCAGGAACCGTTTGCAACATGATCTCATTGACGCCCCTTGGAAGAAAGGAACATTGCCTCCTCGATAATGGCTATGAAATGCCATGGATCGAGGATCATGGAACCATTTACGACAGGCTTCAAGAAAACGATGTCCATCCCTTCCTATATCTGCCGTATGCAATTAGAAATAGCGGCCTTACCAGGATTACCGGAAAGGGGGCAAGAATATCGCCCTATCTTTCAATTTCCCAAATGATTACATCTCTTAAGAGAAATTTATCGGCTGCAAAGAGAAGAACCTTCCACTTTTGCTACATCTCTACCATAGATACGATATCACACAAGATCGGACCATACACACCAGATACTGCCCATGAAATTGAGTCGATTTTCATGTTGCTTGAAGAGCAACTGCTGAGAACCTCAGGACTGCCTAAAAACACGTTCATCTCAATATCCGCGGATCATGGTCATACAGTTCTTGAAGAGAGGCAAAAAATAGACCTTTCTGCGGATCCAAAATTGAAATTGCTCCTAAGTGCACCCGCTGTCGGCGATCCAAGAGCTTCATTCTTAAGGGTTAAAGATGGTCAGATGGAAACCACTTTAGGTTACCTGACAAAGAAATATGAAAAATACTTTATTCCTATCCCAAGCAAGGAGCTGAGGGCAGAGGGATTTTTCGGAACTCCGACACGTATGATAGAGGACATAAGTTTTCTAAGTGACATTGTATTGATACCAAAGAATTCGGCAAGCATTTTTGATTCCTCTATGAAACTTATTGATTCCAGAAACGACAGCGACACAATGATAGGCGTACATGGAGGGTTGAATAGTGAAGAGATGCTTGTCCCCCTTTTTTCAAGGGAGGTTCCATGAAAATTCACTTCTGTCTGACAGGGGACTGAGCAGCATCTCGATAGCGGTAAAATACTCTCACTTGTTCTCATCCCCCATATTGCGAGAGAGGAATTCCCGTCCACATTTGTTGAAAATCCGTAATTCAAAGCAAATTGTATAATAAATGGTATATTGACTAATTCTTGCTACGGCCCTTATCTTTCTTCCTTTTTGATACATATTCTCCAGGGATCATCTGAAATGCAATGTTAGCCCTGTTCCATG
>JAJYDZ010000406.1 GCA_021790415.1 Thermoplasmata archaeon
AGAACTGAGAGACCAAAGTCTTTTTGAATCTAACCAAGTTTCCTGGCTTCATCCTTAATGAAACTGGGATGAAAACCAGAAGTGATAAAGAATACACAAATCCAAAGACATCTTTTAATAAGGGAGAAAAAGCGTTACTGACTTTCAGAATTTTTAGATTAATGTCGGAGAAATATATTAGAAAGCCTACGGAGTTTATTGTCTCCATTACTGCAAAACTCAGGGCAGAGGATATCCACATCATCCCGATGAGGAGCCATCTTCTATCAATGATCGCTAGCAGTATGGCGAACGGGATCATTGCGCTCATGTAACTAGGAAGGTTGTATGGATTCAATGATGAAAATAGAATCCCCTGGATTAGGAAGAATATTAACAGCGAAACTTTGTCTACCTTCTCTTTTTTCTTTATGAAATAAGTGAGTGAAGCTACTGCAGCGGAAGCGTAGTAAACATAATTGTAGATCTGTCCAGGTATTCCCCTTGAAACTCCGAAGAGATTGAAAATGTCAAAAATGGAATAGAATGGGACAGGCATCGCTGAAAGATAATTGGTGGGAGTCGTTGGCGCAAAACCATAATAGCCGCTCTTAACATAGATAAAGAGGACTGATAGTTGCCCCACCGCAGCAAATGCAGCAGAGATAAAGAGATAGAATACTGCCTCTTTCCTCCCTTCCACCTTGTTCACGTACCGCAGTAGAAAAGGAATAGAGAAAACAGGATACAAGTAAGTTCCAACTGCGACTCCGAACAAGGCCGCAGAAATACTGATTCTATCGTCAAACAGAAAATATATGGACGCGACCATGAAGAACATAGAGACTATTAAAGCGGAACCATAGATTACAGAGGTAAAGAAGTAGAGGGGTGAAGTGAGAAGAAGAAGAGATGCATAATTACCGTTGTATCCCATTCTATCAACTATCCGATAGAGAAAGTACGAAGTAAGAAATGCGAACACTATGAACGATGACTTCACTCCCACTTGTAAGGTGAGGACATTGCTTACACCAAAAAGAGAGATTATTATGGTTGGAAAATACCCTCCAATGTTTATTAAATCGTAATAGATCCCCTGACCTAGACTGAAAACGGGATTCCCCATTAGATAGTAGAAAAACTGAGCATGCTGAGCGTAGATAGGATCGTCGAAAGGATGAGCTGCAATGAGACCTACAATGGCATAGAAACTGAATATGATGGCGTAAAGTGCAAAAAAAAGGGACCTTTGAAATCTTTCCTGCACGCTATGTCAATGTACACATTGAATATTATTCTATCTACCGCTTCTAAATTGACCTTAATCTCCCTGTCTAGACTAATTCAAAGGCGTGTTACATGTTGCCCCCTTTGACAAACTTTATCTTTCTTTAACAGGGCTCAGTTTGATTTGTATTTTCACCTGACTTTTAAGATGCTCGCGTGGTAGCCGGTCAAAGAAATCAAACATAACAGTTAAAGGTCGGAAAAAGAATAAAAACTAGTCCACTTTCCTGATTACTTATACACTGACTCGTGTGATTAGCTCTTTATACCTTTTTCTCTGAATCTTTATCTCCCCTGGTCTGCTCCCTCTTTGTAGTACTTACTCTCCCCCTTGCCCGAAGATATATTGTGACAAATACACCTACTAATATAATGAGAATAGCTATTGTTATTTCGTATATCAAGAATGAAGTTGCTTTTATGATTACCAAGTTGTTTGAATAGTTGATTTTACCCTGGGCTGGATTTGCGGCATAGTTGGGCGGAACAACTACAAAATAGCTGTAAGTTCCATTTGAGAGATTTACCAAGATAAAGCTTGAAGTCGTATTGTAATATGAGCCATTGATAAATACTGACCACCTTGTTCCTTCGGGTAATCCTTGTTCATAGAATGTAAACTTTACTGGGAGAGTAAATTCAACAAACACTCTTGTCGGTTCACCATCTACTCTGATAGTTCCGTTAGGGTTTGTGCTGGCAATGCCATTAACTTCGGGAATTTAGTAGTTATATGTCCCATTCTTAACGTGGAAGACTATTGTAGAATTTGCGATTGAGCTTGTTTCATTTCCAAGGGTAACGTTCCAAGAAGTACCACTAGGAAGACCGGACTCAATAAATGTTACAGAGTAAAGGACTGGCACCCAAACTACTACTAGTGATACATTACTTCCCCTTACACTTATCTTGAAAGTGCTAGGTAGAGGTTTATAATCCTTTACTCCGCCCATGGTAAAATTATAAGTTCCATTCGGCTCAGAAAACAATATAGTGCTGTTGTTGGAATACTGCGTGAATGTTCCTATAGATATAAACCACTGAGTGCCATTTGGCAAACCAATCTCACTAAAAGAGATCGTATAGTGTTCCGTAGGTGACGTTTGGCCACTGAGAGATGCAGGTAGGCCAATGAGAATTGAAAGAACTACAATCACAGAAAAAGCCAAAAATCGACTCTTCACGAACTCACAGCATTAAAAGGATTAAAACTTTTGTGCAGCATATGAAGTAGTAAATATTCTATCACCATCGGTAGATACTCTAGAGAGGCAATGAGGACTTAGACAAGACACGACAAACTAAGCGCTAGAAGCCCAAATTAAAAACCAAGATTCATTCCTCATTAACGCAAAATCAGCATAGCTTCGAAACACTCAATCAGAATTATCGGCCAAAATTGAAAATAAAATAAAAAAAATAATGAAATTACGGGGTTTACTGCTTCTTTTCTTCAGTTGCTCTTCTTGCTGCCTTGTTTGCTGCACTGACCGCTAGAAAAGATATCACCAGTGTTATCAAAACGAGCACTATGATTACGATCAGGAATATCTCGAGTGTTGGGAATCCCTGTGTCTGCTTAGATACGTTGCCGACGCTGGTTGTTAGTGTCCCGAGACTCGTCTTTATTGTTGATACGTT
>JAJYDZ010000407.1 GCA_021790415.1 Thermoplasmata archaeon
ATTTCTTCAACAACGAAATCTTCGGCAGAATTTTTAATTAATCCCTGCAAATTCTGTGTCCTCATCAATTATAATTCCTTATAGTCCTGTACATATTATCTCTCTCTACAGGTATCATGCCTATTTCCTTAACACTCTCTATGATAATTTCTTTCCTGAGATTACCAACACTCTTGCCGGTAGCAGGGATGACCTTCTCATCATAAATTGTTCCGCCCCAGTCGTTTGCCCCATACAAAAGGGCCATTTGACCCATCTGAACGCCATTTGTTAGCCATGAGGATTGTATTATGGGTAAATGTTTATTGAAAACAATTCTCGATATTGCTATATTTTTCAGCACGTCAACCCCACCTGCCCTATACTTAACAATATTTTCCTTTTCAAGTTGCGTATTGCCGGGTTCAAAGTTCCATGGTGTAAAGGAAACAAACCCGTGATATTTCTTTTGCAGCTCCAGTATTGAAAGCAGGTGTTCCGCCTTATGCCTGCTCTCTTCCACATGACCAAACATCATGGTCGCGCTTGTCCTGATTCCCAATTTATGGGCTTCTTCCATTATGCTCAACCATTCTTTTCCACTTCCCAAGGGTCTTCTTAATATCTTTCTCACCTCATCAGAAAATATCTCGGCCCCTGCCCCTGGAATAGTTTCAAGTCCAGCTTTGCGTAATGTTTCAAGAAGTTCTGGGATTGTTATCTTTTCTTTCTTAGAAATAAATGAAAGTTCTGACGTGGATAGTCCGTGAATCCCAAGATCTGGAAATTTTTCATGAAGAGTCTGAAATAGGTTTACATAATAGTCAAGGGGCAAATCAGGATTAACTCCGCCCTGTATAAGCAACTGCTTGATCCCAAACGTGTCATAAAAATGTTTTACTCTCAATACCACGTCTTCCACATTCAGCATGTAGGCATCATCCTCTGATCCTGTCCTGTAAAATGCACAAAATTTGCACCTGACATTGCACACATTCGTATAATTCATAATCATGTTTGATACAAAACTGACCTGCTTTCCGGTAAGGCCATCGGTAATGGACCTTGCCATTCTTCCAAGGTCATTGATGTTTGCAGAATCATACATGAATACAATCTCATCGTACGATGGCGAATCACCGCGGTTTACTTTCTTCCATATGTCAGAAAGTATACCCTCATACTGGCTCATAACTTGGATATATCTAATCGTGTAATAACATTTTCTTGGAAATTTTTATTCATCAACATATGGCGGAAATCCCTTACCAAAGGACTATTTTAGGTCACATTTTATGACGGGAACCTCCAAATTCAAAAATTGGCAATTATTAACTATTAATCTGCAATTAAGCTCTCATGAATATCGGGTCATATGAATCTTCATACTGGTTTGATATAATTTCTTCAGGACACAGATTGGACTTCAATGAAGCCAGGGAAATAATTGAAGATATGACAGTACACGAAATCATGCATCTTGCTGATCAATTGACAGGTACACAGATAGGAGACACCGTGACCTACGCGGTTTCCTATAATATAAATTACAGCAACTACTGCACAGCAAGTTGTCCAATATGTGCTTTTTACGTCCCTGCTAAACTCAAGGGCAAGTCAAGCAAGGGGTATGAACTTTCTATAGAGGATGTAAGATCAGAGTTGAAAAAAGCGGAAAAGCTCAACCCAACTGAGATTCACATTGTTGGGGGATTTAATCCCTACCTACCGATAGAATACTATGAAAACGTTTTTCGCACTGTCAAGGAAAGTCTTCCGGAAGTGACACTAAAGGCTCTTACCATTCCGGAAATCGATTTTATTGCCCGTGAAACAGGAAATTCCATAAGGGAGGTTATAGAGAGGTTTCATGAGGCTGGAATGGATGCACACACCGGAGGCGGGGCTGAAATTTTCAATCCCGAGGTAAGAAAGCAAATTTCAACCCCGGAAAAGATATCCGGTGAAGACTGGCTTAAGGATGCTAAAATTATTCACTCTATGGGCATTCGGGGGAATTCAACAATGACTTATGGGCATGTGGAAAACTGGGATAATATCATTGACCATATGATAAAAATCAGAGAAAACCAGAAGGAGGTACCAGGATTTCTGTCCTTCATCCCGCTGAAATTCAGTATAGAAAACACCCCCCTAAAAAAAATGGGGAAGGTGAAGCACCCAGCTTCTGGCGAAAAGGATCTTAAGGTTGTTTCCATGGCGAGGATAATTATGGGTCAGGACATTAGAAACATCAGTGTTTACTGGGTTTCGGTTGGAAAGGGAATAGCACAGGTAGCCCTGAATGGAGGGGGCAACGATCTTGTTGGAACGGCAGTAAGTGAAAAAATCTTCGGTGCCACTGACAGAAGGGAATATACCACCATAGAAGAACTTAACAACATGGTTGAATCCATAGGAAAGATACCAGCTAGGAGAGATACTTTCTATAATATCGTCGGGAAGTTTGACAGATAATGATTGCATTAATTGATCTAGTTCATAGTTATCCTCTCTACCATGCTCTTTCAAGCACAGAAGAAATTTCACGGGGATCTCCGCAGAAAAACCTGAAACTTGTGCTTGATGGAAATGCGGAATGTGGCATGGTTTCACTTATTGACTATTTCAAGAACAGGGATTCGCTGAACTTAATAAGTGGACCCAATATTCACAGCCGCGGAAGAACCATATCCACCATAGTGGTTTCTCGTGGTGAAAGCCTTCATCATGGGTCAAGGATAGCTGTCACATCTCAAACCGAGACTACTTCATTTTATCTGGGACAGATATTGAAAATTGAATTTCCTCAATCTGAAATGATAAGGTGTTCCTATAATTCAGCAAAAGAACTCCTAGAAGAAGAACAATTCGCACTGGTTATCGGAGATGAAGCATTAAAAGCATACTCTGG
>JAJYDZ010000408.1 GCA_021790415.1 Thermoplasmata archaeon
TAAAAAATACGTTTTATTGATCTAAATCTCAACTGAATTGGAGACTCGTCTCACATTATCTTATGCGGGCTTAATGAAAGTTTTATGTTTGAGTAGAATATCTCTCAAAACCGCCACTGTAGCTCAGTTGGTAGAGCAGCTGATTTGTAATCAGCAGGTCGGGGGATCGAAACCCTCCAGTGGCTTATATCACAAAATAATGAATTTTTAACATTTGTTGCAAGTTTATTTTCCACTTGTTCAAAATTTTACTTTCCTGATTTATTCCATTTAGTAAAACATTAATTTTTGCTTTATTTATGATAATTTTTCACATTTTAGTTAATGTGATTTTGTTCCCACCTGAAGCGTGCCGGACAAATGTTTCCCGCCTATCAAAGTTTAAATAAGATTGCATATTGAATTTTTGGAGGTAATTAAAATGGGAGGAACAGGACACAAAGATGGTGACCCTGACAAGACAAAAGATGAATACGACAGGGATAACCACGCAGATCAGTTGAATCCTAACAACGATGAGTACCCGGACGATGAGGACTAAATATCTTTATCTCCCTTTATTTTTGAAGTAACTACTTCTAAACTTTTTTCTAATTGAGAGAATGAAACGTTCTTAAGCAAACATAAGTAAAACATACATGAAGCGTACAGTGGAACTGAACTGGATCAGATTTTCCAAGTGGGTAGACGTACTGAACGATAAAGATGGGAGATATGAATTTCCTTGTGTGTATGTGTTGGCAGAGAAAGATGGTACTCCTATGTACATAGGTAAAGCTGCCACTAAAACGAGAGTCAAGGGAGACACTCTCTGGGCCGGAGGGTTGAGACAAAGGTATTATCATGATTGGACTGTGCTTGACGCTTCCATGAAAGGTACCGGACGCCTTATATTTATAGCTGAAGTCGACTCACGAAAAGCAAGTGGGATAGAAAGACAATTAATCTATGAGAATAAGCCGGAGTATAATGAAAACGGTAAAACAAAAATCCCGTTAACAAGCATGATACTAATTCATAAGGGTGCCCCACCAAGATTTAAAAAGTGAATGAACAGCATATAACATATAGTAAAATTAGTTCAAGGTCTTAAGTCGCAAAATCTACTCTGGATTTAATAGGTTTTATATAAAGAGAGGGGAAAATTAAGTGAAATCGAAAAGAGTCCTAAACCACTCTTTACTCTTCTTCGGTTTATTTTGAGTACGCTTTGGATGGTTATCTGGTCGTTATTCTACTTTTCCTGTAAAAAATGAGGTTTTAGAGATTCCAGGAAACTTTTCGCAGCTTCGAATCCGATCTCACTTATTGGGAGAGTAGTTTGGAAGGAGCCGATAGTCACTGTTATCATGGTTAGATCTACCGTTTTCCTTGTAATTACGACCTGCTTCTTTTCCTCGACTTTATCTGTTTCTTCCTCTTCTAGCCTTTCCTGTAGAGTCAAAGGCAGCCCAAATACCATATCTCCAACTGCCTCTCTAATAAAGGCAACATCTTCCATATAGGCTTCTCGAACAAATGACTCGACCTTCTGTGCCTCATCTGACATTACACCAGTAATATTTCTTATTTTGAGCCAAATCGGGTCATCTGGAACTCTATCCTTGTAATTCTCGTAAAGTTGTTTCCACAGTGGAATATTGTTAAGAGCCGACAATAGTGCGTCATTCTTCTCTTCTTTTGTGCCAAACTGAGCATCGATAGATAGTTTAGAAACTTTGAACTCGCTTGCAGCAGCTTTCTCCAAAAAACCATAGTCTTTCAATGCTGCAATTGCTTTAGTGTATGAACCATTATTCGCACCGCTGTAGCCGAATGTTTTAGCTATGCCGTCATCACTGTTTAGTTTTGTAATGGAGTTTGTTTTGTATTCATCGTAAAGTTTCAGAGCATTCTGTAGAGAATCTCTCATTCTCATTCCTCTATTGGGTACCACATATTTCCCTATTTTCACTTACAACACCTCCATGCTGCTAGACTATATATGTTGTTGAAACTTATAAACTTCATGCTTTCATTAGTTTTATTAGTCTTTTAGTCTTCTCTTGTTGCCCTTTTCTCTAATTAAAACGTAAAAACATCAATAACTACGAAATCTAGATTAAGAATTTGATAAGGCTATAAAATTTGGCACTGTTGAATAAATAAGAAACAAATAGAAGACTTATTTTGGAATCTTTCCTATTGGGTCTTTTTCAACTATTTGCTCATACCAATAATCTACTTGCTTACTTTTGCTCAAATAGTGCATATTTCCTACTGAGGCAGAAGAACGCTTTTCAATGAAATCTGCAACCCTTTCTGAAACATTGATGCAGATTAGGAAGTTGTAAAACCTCTTGCGAAGATACTTATGCGCAAGCCTAGATTTGCTTATCAGATGAATTATGGTATAAGCATGCACGTAGTATTTGTGAAACTCTGGAACAAATTCTCTTTGAATGTAGGTGTAAAATAACTTTTTGTGACATCTATTGTAGTGCAACTGGTTCTTGCGAGCTTCTCATTCACAATAAACTTTGATGAATCATATTCCTTAATCATCTTGCCAGTTCCGTCACTCTAGCTCCTGAATAAGTGAGAAGCTTGAAAATGGTCTAAATAGCTTATCCTTGATTTTAGGCTGTATGCACCTATCACTTCTTCATTAGTAGGGATGTAGTTATCTGCTTTTGACTGTATCAATGGAACTTTCTTTCTGAAGCGCATCTGAATAAATGGCACTTTGTCCCAGAAATTAATCCACCATCTTAAAACACCCTTTTGGGATAGCTAACATATGAGCCCCAATCAACATATTTGGTTAGAAAGTAAAAGATGAATGCCCAGTATTGATTGTGGCCTGAATCCAACTGCAGTGAATGATGAGAAAAAGGGTGTGGGCATAGCG
>JAJYDZ010000409.1 GCA_021790415.1 Thermoplasmata archaeon
CCCCGTAAAGCGGAGGTTGCCGAGCTAGGTCAAAGGTGCCAGATTGAGGGTCTGGCTCCGTAGGGATCCGAGGGTTCAAATCCCTCCCTCCGCATTGGAAAATAGGTGTATGCGCTATCTCCAATCAGCTCCCTTCATCCAACCGATATATAAAGAAATATTAAAAAATGACAATTATATATTATTTATGATGGACAGAAGAGAATTTACTTGGCAAATCATCAAACGATCCCATCCTTGGAAGTTATTGTATAATTATTCAGGTGTCCTGTTCTTGTGGCTCTCACCGGTCAGACACTGAAATCACTTCAACTCGTAGATTTAATACAATAGACAAAAAACCTCTTGAAATCAATCCCCAAAACAGTTATTTATTGAGAAGACCTAACGCAATGTGCCTCCCATAACTGACCCTTGGAGACAATGTGAAATGATCTTTGATGAGAATGAGGGGCATTTTATTGAGAGGGCAAAAGATAGATCATATTCTGGCCCCGATTACAGAGAGTTCCTTATAAAGGGAAAAAAGGAAAAGTTCTCACACAAGAAAGAGGACAGCCAGGATTACTCAGTAAGAATGGGAAAGTGGACGATAAGATGCAAAGTTAGGCAGTGTAACATAGTCATGGGAACTATTTATTTGGAAAAATAAATCTCTTTTGGTCTATCGCTTTTCGAAAAGGTAATTATGTTAATTAGTTATATGCCCCCCATGGGCAAAAAGGGAAACATAGATATCTGCCCGAACTGCTCTTCGAAAATGGAGAAAAAACTAACTCCGTTCAAGTATCACGGTACTTACATTGGGCGATATGATGCCTACGTTTGCAATCTCTGCCACAGAATTTACTTCACAGAAGGTGCATACAATGAGATTATGGACCTTCCGTTAAATCCAGATGAAACTCGTGAATTTTCTGACGAAACAGTAACTCTGGGCCCGAAAACGTTGAGTGTTTTTATCATTCTAGTAAAGAAGAAGCCATTAACCAATGCACAGCGACAAGAAGGAGCCTTAATGGAAGCGATAACTGAATCTGTCGGATACAAAGGAAGCATTGCAGAGCTCGAAATGCAAGAAGTATCTTAGGATGACCGCCTTTAATCTTGCCCCAGACAATAGTGATGACCTAGAATTCAGCGTAGAAAAATTCGATTTTAATTCTTATCAGATTAATAGCGCGAAATATGGAATCAAAGGGTTACTTAGAGTTGGCGTTGTACCATTCAGAATAGTAATGATGAAGAAGAAGGTCAACGATAAACCTCAATTCTACATGCAGTCATTGAACGTGATTTCCTTTGTTAATCAAGGAAAATTCGGTAAACCGGATGAAGTGCCGTTTGATCTTGGAGAAGCAGATAATGCTGACACTTTCGAACTTGAAGAGAGTCGGGACTATGAGGCGATTAATGAGCCTGCAAACACATATTTCATAATAGGAACAAGCCCAATGTATAGAATTAGATCTAAGTCGACAATCGTCAAAGTGGAAGTGATAAAGGGTCACTACGACTACTACGGGAATCCAGTATTTTCTGTTCAAGTTAACACAGGCATTAGTTATTCCTACATGGCCAAGATTACGGAAAAAGCCAAAAGTTAGAGATTGTCAACCGATATTTTACAGCTGTCTCCACCC
This sequence comes from Thermoplasmata archaeon, assembly GCA_021790415.1. Next base: position 1,644 of record JAJYDZ010000409.1, read on the forward strand.
ATCAAAAACTGTCAGGTAATGTCCGCTATTTGCGTGCTCGTAGATAAGGGGTCGAAAAAAGGGGGGCGGGATCAAAGAACGTTTTCGCAAACATCGAGTTACACCTGTTACCTGAGTTAATCCAACTTAATCCTGTGATAGCTATTTATCCTCCCGGAAATTAAGGAATGCCTGCCCTTCAAAGGCCCCCCTGAATCTTTTGGAAGATGGGTACGTTTCACAAAGGTACCAACCCGAAAAATACTTCTAACGTTAGACCATATTTACTTGATGGGAAATAGCGGAAGTACCGAACTCGGTATTGAGAAAGAACTATGGAAAGCCGCGGACAAAATGAGAAGCAACATGGATGCTGCTGAGTACAAGCACGTTGTTCTTGGCCTGATATTCCTGAAATACATATCAGACTCTTTTGAAGAAGTTCACAGGGAACTGGAGAATGACAAAGAGCATCTCTCAGATCCAGAGGACAGGGATGAATACACTGCAGGGAATGTTTTCTGGGTTCCACCCGAAGCCAGGTGGGGGTATCTGCAGAAGAATGCAAAGCAGCCAACAATTGGAAGGATGATAGACGATGCTATGGAAGTCATTGAAAGGGACAACCCATCTCTGAAGGGAGTGTTGCCGACAAATTACTCCAGACATTCGCTTGATAAACAAAGACTAGGCGAGCTGATAGACCTGATAAGCGGTATTACTCTCGGGACAGAAGATGCAAAGGGAAAAGACCTTCTTGGCAGGGTATACGAATACTTCATAGGTCAGTTTGCGGATGCTGAGGGAAAGAAAGGAGGGCAGTTCTATACCCCCAAATCAATCGTGTAACTTCTCGTTGAAATGATAGAACCCTATAAGGGAAGGGTGTTCGATCCATGCTGTGGTTCGGGCGGAATGTTCGTGCAGAGCGAGAAGTTCATTAGAGCACATCAGGGAAGACTGGATGACATCCACATATTTGGGGAGGAATCCAACCAGACAACCTGGAAGCTCTGTAAGATGAATCTTGCTATTAGGAATATAGATTCTGATGAAGTGGAGTGGGGAGACAGCTTCCTGAGCGACCATCACAGGGATCTGAAGGCTGATTTCATCCTTGCGAATCCACCATTCAACGATTCTGACTGGAAGGGAGACCTGTTAAGGGAAGATGTCAGATGGAAATATGGATTACCGCCAACTGGAAATGCCAATTTCGCATGGGTTCAGCATTTCATACATCATCTATCGCCAACCGGTA
>JAJYDZ010000410.1 GCA_021790415.1 Thermoplasmata archaeon
CCCATATAATGCATTTTCCCCTTAAATTGATGACGCGACATTTTCTTCAGGAACAGCTTCTCTTCACTTCTGTGGTCAAATTTTCCCACGATTATGAGGTTTATATCTATTTTTTTAAGTATTCTTTCAAGAATTGGAAAGAGCTCAAAGATTCCCTTGGAATAAGACATCCTCCCAAAGAAAATTATTTGATTCTTTTTCATTTTGCCCTCTTTTATCGAAGGGTCATCCTCTGACGCAAAACTCTCTGCATTGAAAATTCCATTAGCTGGGGAAAGCACATGCGCTTCCTCGAATTTTGAGGCTATTCTCTGTTGGCAATTATAATTCACTATGAAAACAAGTTTAAGGTTTCCCTTGCGAAGCGTGTTATTGATAACCTTCTCCATTCTTAAATACTGATACATTCTAAATAAGAAACTGTGAATGTTTCCCCCTAGTAAGGATAGTCTAATGGAGTTTGAGACGTATGATAATAGTGAAACGTTTCCGAAGCAAGGGTTGTGGAAGGAAACGCCAAATCCTGTCCCCAATGTCTTTGCGAGTTTGTAAGTAAAGTCGTCTGACAGCAATTCGTAATCCTGGTTGAAGTTGATTATGAAATTAAGGTGTAACTCATCCTTGAACCCGTTTATTAACGAGCGTGCGTCTGTCCGTCCTTCGAGCGCATCGGTAAGACCAGTAGGTACCCTAACGTTCAGTTCTTTAAGGTATTCTATCCTCTTCAGGACCTTATTTCTATTTCTTCTATAATTCCTAATCAGTTTAGGGTTAGGCACAAAAATGAAATTGTAGTGCTGGGACAAAATTCTGGCAACATTTAATGAATGGTTCAGTACACCACCACTGCTAATTAGGAAGTCCGGACCGGTGATGCCTATTGTTGGTTTAGCCTTCAATGCCTCGTTTTTCACGATTCCGACATTCACTTATTTGGATAAATTGATTTCTTATATGCTCATTGACCTTCTCTTGAGGCAAAAATGCCATAGCCTGCACTGTGAATGCTCAATTCACCATAATCCTGGCGGGAAATAGAGTAGGCACCGGTATGAATGAAAATATCGCAATAAGTGATAAACGGGAAAGGGTGGCCGACAGAGTAGATAAGACCTCATTTGGAAATTCTCTGGTATGAATACCTATTTTAAAGAGTTTGAGAGTTATAGATTCGTGCACAAAACTCCAGAACATAAGTCGGATCAATGACTGAAACCTATCACTGTGAAATATTGAGCCCAAAAAGGTATTAAAAGAGAATACAACTTAGACTTCCATCCCCCTAAGGAACGAACTCTTGACTCTCTTATTTTTATGACTATTCCTTTTGCCGTTTTGACCAAAAAATTAGGAAGTAGATCAATCATTTGAATTATAAGCTTAACAGAAAGAGGTATTAAGTCACTATCCCTTATGAAGTCGCTCATGAGAGAGAAAACTTCTCTATCTCCTCTTGCCACCACCCCATTAGAAACAAAACCCAGGATACCAGATTTTACTACATTTTTCAGTATTTTCCTATCATATCCTATCTCTTTCAGATAGTCAATGGCCATATATCTCTCCAAGTATGAATAGACCCAATCGCTCTTTGTAAATGTTCTAGGATTAGGCCTACTAAGTACCGATGGTTCACATATGAAAAGACCTATCCTATTCAGAATAGCCTCATAGAAGATTGCCAATGGAAGCCAGGATGTATCGTATAATGAAAAATTCGGGTCCTTATACTTTGGAATCAACGGCTCTATCAAGCTTCTTCTTATTATCATTGCCGACATAAATCCGTTGTAGGACCACTTTTTGAGATCAATTAGTAGATTTTGGATGTCTTTACCACTATATTTTTTATCTGCAAGACAATCAATAGCTTTGGGATATTTCTGGACGGCAAGTTCCTTATCGTACAACGCTGAGTTTAGAACCAGAAAATCAGGGTTTGTACTCATTATTTTCACCAATCTCTCCACGCTTCCTTTCCTGATAGCATCATCGTCCCCCATGAACCATATATATCTGGTTTCTGCCAGTTGCATCACATTCAGAATATTTCTGTAAGGTCCGAGATTGCTATTGTTCCTGACATACTTTATGTTGTCATAATCTTTTTCAAAGCTGGATACAACAGATATTGTATTATCTGTGGAGCAGTTATCCGAAATATATATCGGAAAACCGTATGGGGAAAACTCATCTATCACAGCTTTCAAACATTCACTTAAGTACCCTGACCGATTGTATGTTGGTATACAAATACCTAAAAGGTCCTTTCCTATTCCCTCCATAAATCATTTCTCCTTTCAGTATACATCTTTATCTGAGTCTCAGTTTCGCTATCAACATCCTTTCTGTCGTAGTATTGTCTATACCATTTGACAGTCTCCTTGACTGTCTCTTCGAAATCATAAGGTGTATACCAATTAAGTTTCATCCTTGCCTTGGATGAGTCCAATTGAAGGTAATTAGATTCCTTAGCATCGTCTTTCTTCTTTTGACCAATACGGTAACTGCCCGCCCCCCAGTAATTGATAATTGCCTCTGCTAGCTCTCTTACCGTAATCGATTTCGAATTCACTGGCCCTAAGTTCCAGTCACCAGAGAATTCCAAGTTAGTCCACATTTTCCGAGCAAGTTCCAACATTCCTGATATTGGGTCCAGTACGTACTGCCAAGGTCTTACGGCCTGCGGGTTTCTAATACCTATGCTTCTCTTTTCCGTTATAGCCCTTATAGCGTCTGGAACAATTCTGTGCTTTCCCCAGTCTCCACCACCTATAACATTACCTGCCCTAATGGAAGAAATACCAACTCCCATACTTTCAAAGTAACTTTCTCTGAATGAATTTACTACAATATCCTGGGACGATTTACTAGCGCTATA
>JAJYDZ010000411.1 GCA_021790415.1 Thermoplasmata archaeon
TCTAACAGAGAATCCTGAATGTCAGGGTTCGAATATTACCTTTATAGCAATTCCAATTTCACTATAACAAAAAAAGGGAATGACTCAAAGAAAGTTCCACATAATAAATGATGAAATTATCTTTGAAAAATTAATTCAAGTTTGTAACAATAAGGTTATTAGTAGATTTAGTATATCTTATATCTACATTCAATGGAGCGATTACATGGTTGATAATATTATTAATAATAAGGAAAAGAAGAAGCGAAATTTTACCAATATTAGTGAACTTTCCAATGCCATTAGCAAAGGATTGAGTCTTCAGAACAGGAGGATGAGTTTTGAGGAATCTTTTTCTGCGGCCGAGCATTTGATTAATTTTTTTGGGTATAGTGATAGAGTTATTGACAACATGCTGGAACCAGAAGACAGGGATGCGTTTTATACAATGGAAGATATTGGAGTTCTTCAGACAGAGAGGGAGGAAACCACACTGTTTGATGGCAGGGAATGGAGAATTCATTACTGGATCCTAAATGTAAGTAAAATAATTGAACTTGCAAACATGAAATTGGATTTGAATGATGTTGGAAATTCAGAACAATTTTCTGTTTACGAGGAAATACCGGACGAATACTGGACTGTAAATTGATAGTGGTTTTTAATGCATATAGCAGTTTTAGATGAGTCTAAATGCCATTCTAAAAAATGCAATCACGAATGCCAATCTTATTGTCCTCCTGTCAGGTCCGGGATAGGAACAATTACATTCCCGGAGGAGACCGTTTATCCACTCATAACTGAAGATCTATGTATTGGCTGTGGTATCTGTGTTAATAGATGTCCCTTTGGAGCAATAAAAATTATTACGGTTCCGGATGAGCTGAATAAGGATATTGTGCATCAATATGGAGAGAATTCGTTTAGAATTTATTCTATTCCAGTTCCATCGAAGGGGATAACCGCAATCCTTGGACCAAATGGAATGGGAAAGACCACCACCATGAATATACTGAGCGGAGTGCTTATTCCAAATTTTGGTGACTATGATAATGGTGGGTCAAAAGAAAAAGTGCTGAAGAAATACTCAAACAGCATTCTTGGTGATTATTTCCAGAATGTATATGATAAAACAAAAAAGGTTGTTCTAAAAAGTCAATTTGTTGATCAGATTCCAAAGGTTGTTAAGGGAACTATCGGAAGCATTCTCAAGAATGCCGATGAGTTTGGAATGGCAGATGATATAATAGCGGAGCTTTCCCTTGAAAATTCTCTGAATAAGGACGTAAAAAGTGCTTCTGGAGGGGAATTACAAAAACTTGCAGTTGGAATGGCACTCATAAAGGATGGTGATATACTGCTTGTCGATGAAGTTTCTTCATATCTGGACATTTCAGAAAGGATACGTGTTGCTTCAATTCTGACAAAACTTGCTGAAAAGGGGAAAACTATTTTTGTTGTTGAGCACGATCTCGCTATTCTTGACTGGATAAGTGATCAGATTCATCTTGTATATGGTTCTCCCGGTGCCTATGGAGTTATTGTACAGCAGAAGTCTCCAAATAAGGCAATTAACCAGTTTCTTGATGGTTACATGAAGGAGGAAAACATCAGAATAAGAAAGGAAAAAATTGTATTCGAAACTAGAGCATCAACCAGAAAGATCATTTCACCGGAACTAGTTCACTGGAGTGAGATCGATGCTGATCTTGGAGATTTCAAACTGAAAGTAATGCCTGGGAAGATGGAAATAGGAACTGTTACTGGAATTTTAGGAAGGAATGCTCTGGGTAAATCAACCTTTGTAAAGATACTGGCAGGTGTGATGACTCCTAATTCAGGGTCCTACGAGCCAAAGCTGAAGGTCGCATATAAGCCGCAGTATATTTCAACAGATTTTGAAGGAACATGTGAGGATCTCCTGTTCAAAACGTTAAAGGAGAGAATGAGTGATAATTTTGTTAAAAATGAGTTATTCAGACCTCTTGGTATAGATCCTCTAATGGAGAGTGAGGTGAGTAGCCTATCTGGAGGGGAGCTGCAAAAACTTTCAATTGCAATGACTCTTGCACAGGATGCTGATCTATATCTACTGGATGAACCATCAGCAAATCTTGATAGCTCAACAAGGATGGAGGTTGCCAAGATTATAAAGAGAACAATGGAAAACAGGAAGAAGACAGGGATGGTTGTCGACCATGATATTTATTTCATTGACATTATTTCTGACGAGCTGATGATCTTCCTTGGACAATCTGGGGTACAGGGAATAGCAAGAGGACCAATGCCAATGAGGGAAGGTATGAATACGTTCCTTAAGGAAGTGAACATAACGTTCAGGCGAGACCACAATTCTGGTAGACCAAGGATTAACAAACCAGGAAGCAGCATGCATAGGGAGCAGGTTTCTACGGGAGAGTATTATTACTCCTGATGAATGGCAGTTAAATGACAGGACAGAGCTTAACAATGCAGATTCTTCACAGAGAAGGTCTTGCAAGAATAGGTAGATTTAAGACAGACCATGGGTATGTTGATACCCCAAACATAATGCCTGTGATCAATCCTAATTTGCGTACAATACCAATAGATACCATGAAGAAATTTGGAACACAGGCCATTATAACAAATAGTTATATTATAAGAAGAAACCAGGATCTGAAGGATGAGGCACTTAAAAACGGCCTTCACAGCCTTATTGGCTTTGATGGAACTATAATGACCGATTCCGGAACATTCCAGAGTTATGTTTATGGTGGAGTAGAATATGAAAACAGAGATACTGTAGAATTTCAGATAGATATAAAGAGCGATATTTCCACAATTCTAGATATATTTTCCACGCCCAGCGATTCCCATGAAAAAGCCAGACTGGCAGTAGATGAA
>JAJYDZ010000412.1 GCA_021790415.1 Thermoplasmata archaeon
TATAAATCAGAAGCTGATGGTAAACTGATGAGACGAGCATGCTATGAGAGGAGAGTCCTCTATATGAGCACCAGATCTCAGGCAGCAGCTTTCGCCGAGGTTCTGTCAAGTTAAAGATTGATAGATGTGTCAGTAAATTTTCGGTTGATAGGAATGTCAAAGGTCAATTCTTGTATTTTTAGGAATCGGGACAAAAGGACCTTTAGGTAGAGTTCGGTAGTGTAGCAATCTGTCGGGAATCTGTTTTATCATTTGTAATAATTGCAACTTCTCGTACCGCCGCATCTGTTAAATCAAACCAGTGTTTATCAAACTTGTTAATTTTTTCGCTTCTGTCAGTAAATTTAAGTAGTTTCTTAGTAGAGTCATTGTTCGCGATTGCATCATCTTTTAAGTCCGTATTTAACTCAAGCAAAAATTGATCATCAGCTAACCATCTCTCGTGCATTTTCTTATATTTCACTATTTGTATCTTCTTTTCCAATTTATTTATTTCCAGCTTAATTGAATCCTCATTTTTGACGTTTCCGGCAATTATTCGAAACCCCTCAACATTTGGAAAATTGTCGATCAATAACGAAATTGTACTGATATCTATAAAGGCTAGTTCACCTCTCAAAATTCCTTTGAAGTTATTCCCGTTTTTTGAAAGGAAAGTCTTAACTTTATCGGTTTCTCCTCTCTTAAAATGGGATTCTTTAAGCACTTTTTCAGTTGTTACGGACTCGTCAAAATCAGGGATACTCTCATTGATAATCCTGCTCCATTTTGAAGCAAGATCGTTTGCTGCACCCTCTCCGCCTCCACTACCTACGTCAGACTTTTTGATATAGAATTTTGACTTCTTCATTACCTGTAGAATTCTTCTGTATTCCTTCTCGTCATTCTTACCGTTAGTATAGATCAAAATCTTGGAAAAAAGGCGTAGCAGAGCTCTATAACCTTTGTTTGTTGATAAAATATATATTTTGGGCCTTTGCCATTCAACTCTAAAAGTATTGTATACTATTTTAAAAAATGAATTAAGATAAGAATAGCACAACAAATCCTTCTTTTCTTGTGATAAATTTCCCTTTCCTTTTAGAATAATCCCATCATCTTTCGTTAAATCTTGAAAAGCTTTTGCAGTACAAAATGTGACCCCATCTATACTACCCCCTCTTTTAGAGTATTCTCTAATCTTACTTTCGAAATATTTAGTTTTCTTAAATTTGTCTAGTAAAAATAAAGGTCTAGGTAGGCGTGATCCTAAAGGAACCGATCTATTGATTTCCAAAATCAGAGATGAAGGAACCCTTTTTGCACTGTTATTGATCTTAGCAAATATGTTTGCTTGCTCGAATGAACTAAGTTCAGTGCCATCAAATATCGTAATTGGTAATTCAAATTCATTTGAAAATTTATTGTCTTCGATGTTACAAAATGAATATAGACGATGTTGTCCATCTATTATTACAAAAGAACCATAACTCTTTGGAAGGACTAACTTGTCTTGCCTGAAGACAAGTTTTTCTTCCGAAGCAAGTATAATACTGTTGGGAAAAATTCCAGCCGATCCTACGATATAATCTGGTATTTCCTGTTTGACCCTCTTCTTAGTAATGTAGCGCTGATAAAGTTTCTTTGAGTCTCTAGTTCTTCTTACTACCTTTGCAGCCTTAAGTAGATATGCTGGAGTTAATTTCATCAAGTAAAATTTCTTTCCGTTCTGTTCAACTTTCGTAGCTTGAACTTCAGGAGGATGGCTTAGAAAATCTTCTTTAATACCTAGATCTGAAATAATTTGCACTCCTGCAAAGTTACCTATGCTTTCTGAAAGAGTTTTATAATTTTCTATTATATTATCTGTCCATATTGCTACATTATCATCGATTAACCATTTTTCTAATGTAATTTCATCAATATTAGGCAATCTATATTTAGATAAAGCTAGCACCGATTTCCTGGCTTTAAATTTTTTCGCTTTCGTTGAGTAAGAATCAACATCTTCTCTAAGATGTCTATAAAAGTTCCTTTCTGGAGAATGCCTACACTGAATTATAATTTTGATTCCGTGGAATTCAGCTTCAATGTCTGGGCCCTTAGCGTTAAAATCGCTTTTAATAATTTGGAATCCGGAGTTCTTTAAAATATTCGCCACTTTTAAATGGAACTTATTTCCCTCGTCTTTGTAATTAATAGAATTCATTTAATTCACTTTAAATCTTCTAGCCAAATTTATTATAGCGTAAGAAGTATTTATATCTTCTTTAATAGTCTTTGATGCAAATCCCATGTAATCATCATTCAAAGTATCATTATTTCAACAAGGAAAGTATTTTATGTCTTTAATTATGGGTTTTTGCTTGACCCAAACTGCGGATAAGTCCGAATCTGAGATTTCTACTCTCAAGGGAATGAGGTATATTAAGAAAGAAGAATATGAACAATTCATTCGAACTCGCACCTTCGTGGAGATAGAAAGTACTAAGGTGAACATACAGAAGAATTGGAAAATAAGCGAATATCAACCTTCAAAGTACATTCCCGAGGAGTGGACAGTGTGGAGTTTTCCAGATAGAGGAGACTGGGCAACCCACGTTGGAAATTACAGGGGAAATTGGAGTCCCTACATTCCTAGAAATCTAATTGACAGATTCACTGTTGCAGGAGACTTGGTTCTTGATCCAATGATGGGTAGCGGTACCACCTTGGTTGAGAGCAAATTGATGGGAAGGAACGGTATTGGAGTGGACATCAATCTAGATTCTGTAATGGTAAGTATGAACAGGCTGGACTTCAGATATAATCCGTTAGATGAATCGTATAAAGAACCCAGAATAGAGCTATATGAAGGAGATGCTCGTAATCTAGATGTACTGGAT
>JAJYDZ010000413.1 GCA_021790415.1 Thermoplasmata archaeon
GAATTAAAAAGATTTGTAGCGATTTTAGGAAATAAAATTTATGATAGGAGAAGAAAAGACCCAAATAGAACTCCATTCATCATTTTCATGTTCGATGAGGCTGATTTATTCATACCTCAAAGTGGAACAGATGAGGATACATTAATGGTTAGGGAACTTTGCGTAACATTAGCTAGAAGAGGGAGAAAATTCGGTTTAGGATTGGGCATCTCTACACAGCGTTCCTCGATGCTTGACACTGAAGTGATGTCAAATTTACACACTTACTTTGTTAGTAAACTACCACGTGCGGATGACAGAAAAAGGGTAGCAGAAGCCTTTGGCATTAGTGAGGAGCAGTTAACCCCAACATTCACGTTCAGGAAAGGAAATTGGTTAGTAATAAGCCATGATGCTACTGGACTTAAGGGGGTACCAATTCCTACTGCCGCAACAGATGCAAATGAAAGGATTGCAAATGGAAATGGGACATAACAGCTAAGTAATGCAGTTAAATTTATTTCTGAAGTGGACCTTTCAATGCAATGACCTTTACCCCAATCTTTGTTGCTGACCGCCCAGCTTCCTTGCGAATTCTTGAAGGTTTAGATACATTTCAGGGTGATTTTGGGATATTATCTCACGCTTTCACATCGGATAATTTTAAACAGAAATTTAAGGAATTTACCTTGGCAAAATGGAAAATCGGGGATTCTGGCATATACCAGGGAAAGGAAATACCTTATGATGAACTATATAAGCAATACCTCAAAATGGGAGTCACCCATGGGATAATAAAAGACTACTATAGGAATCCCAAGAGGACCTTAGAAAGTGCAAAAATGGCTATGAATGTTTACGAGAGTCAGAATTTCAAGGGGAAATTCATTTTGGTTGGAGTTGCCCAGGGAAACACCCTAGAGGAATATCTGAAGAACTACGACGCACAGAGAAAAATGGGTTATCCCATGGTAGCCATCGGAGGTCTTCTCACAAAGGTCGAAAAGCACAAGAGGATGGTAAAGGTCAAGAAAGAAGAATTTCTGACTAAACTGGTCAGAACAATTAGACAAAATTACTTTGAAGACGAGATCTTCCTACTGGGTGCCTTCAGTAGGTCTAGGATAGGTCTCTTTAAAGAACTGAATATCTGGGGAGCAGACTATAAGGGATGGATATTTCGTTATGACATGAAGCAGAGCCACGAGTTGAGAAATAGATTCCAGCAAACCAGGAATTACATAAAGAGCGATATATTCCCTTTGATTCAGAAAAATCGTCTTTTAATAATGTCTTGTTCAGAATCAAAGAATAATATTTTAGGCCCTTCCATGGAAGTTTATGATGGACCATCGTATAAAGTAGTTAGGAAATATCTCAGGAGTAATGACGGCTTAGATGTCAGAATAATTTCAGCAAAGTATGGACTTATCAGCAAAGACAAAAATATAGAATACTACGATGAAAAATTGACTATAGAAAAAGCATCCATATATAAGAAGAAATTCTCAAGAGAAGTCAATACCCTTATGAACTCATACGAAGATGTGTTGGTTTTCGGTAGTCCTCTCTATCGAACTGTGCTGGGCAAACATGATCCAACGCATACCGAGGGCAAAATAGGAGAACAACTTTCCCAACTCAAGAAATGGCTATATAAGTCAAAATTTGAGTAACTCTTTCTTTGGAATGAAGGAAGTTTTACCTAACTATCAAATTTCAATGAAATTATTGAGGTGTTGCAAATCCTTTCTTCTGAATTGCCATTTACAGCGGGGTGCTTCTTTTTGAAAGATGCTACGCATTAAGCAAATGTTGCATATAGGGGTAATTGGTAAAGACGTTATAGCGTTTAAAACCATACTGGTAATTTCAGTAAATCTTTTTTGATAGAATTGATAAATATTTATATGGATCAATATTTTATCATTTTGTGTTTAAGCCAGAGAAAGTAATGCCTTTGATTAATTCGATGAAAGAACATCGCTGCCTAATCCTGATTGGTGCAGGGGTGTCTGAGGCAAGCGGTGTTATTTCTACGGAAGCCCTTGTTAAGGAGTTAAAAAATGAATTATTGAACTCCGACGTCGTCAAAAGTTCTAATGAACTGAAAGATGAAATTTTGAAGTCCGTCCAAGATTTGCAATCTGCTCAGACTTACTATCGTAAGTTTTTTAAGAATGGTCGAGGCAAGAAGAGAATATCAGAAATCATCTCGGACTCACAAAAAGGTAATGAAGTTAATGCCTCCCCTTACGGTTCCCTTATGTTGTTTCCCATGAACGATTTTTTAACTACTAATTTTGACACTTTATTAGAAACCAAAGCTAAAGATAAGGTTGGAAGCCAATTCGTTCATGTCTTAACAAAAGATAGTCACATTAAAGATTATAATCCTGACAAAATAAACATTATAAAATTGCACGGGACAATGGAAGATTATACTTCACTAATAATATCAAAATCTGAAATAGAGGAAGTCAGGGAAAGTGAGATTTTTAAAAAAATTCTCTCAGATCTGCATTATAAAAGTTTATTGGTGATTGGCAGCAGTATGCAAGATCATGACCTCATACGTGCAATACTTGGCGCTCAAAAAATTAATAATGAAAAATTGTATGCCATAGCTCGTAATAAAGGAGCAATAAGTGAATTAGAAGAATTGAAGTTTAATATCATTGATGGCAATTTAATTGACATCCTTGAAGAAATGGGAGATTTTTTTTCAGACATCCCGTACTCTGAGGGTCTCAGAGCTACAAAAAGCATAAACATAAAACAAACATCAAGGGAGGATAACAACCCGTTTAAGTTTTGGACTACAGATGGTTTAACAAGGGAACAATTTAAGGACTTAAATGAAATGTTTGTGGCCCCAAATT
>JAJYDZ010000007.1 GCA_021790415.1 Thermoplasmata archaeon
CAATCAGTGAAGAAAGTATACCCGAAAGCCGGATCATTCTCCTGAAGAGCTTTTCCGGGGGGTGACCGTAATGAAGCGGAAGAATTGCCGATCCTATTCGTTCCATACAAGAGAATTATTAAAGCGCCTATTATTAATTGTTATTTTGGAGAACAAGAGTGAAGGATTATTCATAAGCCATTGTATCACTTCTCAGATAATTGTAATACAGCACCTTCAGTCCTATTTCCTCTATTACACATTCAAGCCTCGCTGCATGATAATTTCACCCATGACTTTTTTCGCGCCATAGAAATATATCTCGATGATCCATCTTCTGCCATAATTGTGGTTCCCCTCCACTCTTCTTCTCCCAGTTTACGGATCTGTCTTGCAGTTACATTTCTATGAGGAGATCTCCTTGCAATTGTCCTGAAGTTCTTTCTGAGAGGTATGATTGCATCCGTGACTTTTTAATTCAGAAGATCGAATATCCTTCGGGAATCATATGCCCTGTCTGCGAATACTTGATCTTGCTCTCCGGTGACAAGTAAAGGAGGCATCTGAGCATCACGGCTGTGTACAGAAGAGATCGCAATCCCCTGTGCATTCACATGATCTGTTGCAACGGAAGCATGCAGCTTGATCCAACCTTTTATTTCCTGACACACTTATTTTGTGCCTAAAGTTAATATCGATAGTATAGTTGGGGCTTCCCATGGTTGATTATTGTAATCAGTGGACTAAAAACGCAAAGACAATAATTACGGATATTGAACGAAATCAAGCTAGAAATATTGCTAAAGCCGCCAAAATAATAAAAGATAGTATAACAAAAGAACACGCCACTTTTCTCTTTCGATCGGGGCACTCGGCTTTGCCAGTTCAAGAAATATACCCCAGGTACGGTGGCATTGTAGGTTTTATACCTATGATTGAACTTCCGCTCTCGTTTTTTACCTCTATAGTAGGGAACATGGGCTTTGCTCAGTTTGACCATCTTGAAAACGATGCAAGTTACGGAGCAGCAATTTTAAAGAGTTATATTATTCATCCACAGGATTCTCTTGTAGTCTTTACTCATAGTGGTTCTACGCCGGTGACACTGGAAGTAGCAATAAGATTTAAGGAGATGGGTGGCAAAGTAATTGGTGTTACTTCCAAGCACAGATCTGCAAATTCTCTTTCTAAACACCCAACGGGTAAATCCATTATTGATGTTGCCGACGTTTTGATTGATACTGGTGTGCCAGACTCCGATGTGTCAATAGAAATTGACAAGTTACAATTAGGACCGTTGTCAAGCATAGGTGCGATAGCTGTCGCAAATTTATTATCTATAAAGAGCGCTGAACAGTTAATACATGAGAAAAAAAATATTTCAGTTAACCCTGTACGTGCCTTTGATCCAGATAGTGAGAAAAAAATGGACGAAATATTGGCTAAATACAGGAAATTGTATTCAAGGCATATAGGACTGTAAGCGACCGTTTGCGTTGATTTGTCCCCCATATGCTTGTAATTATTTCTTTCATTAGCCCATAACTCATCATTTTTTACACAACATGCTCAGATCTGTCTCAAGTTTTTCTACAAACTCCCTTAATTTTTTTAGAGATTTTACTGACAGTTGCTTTATATTCCTCAGAATGACATAGTATATTATTCTCTCGTAAAAGTATGGATATATCTCTTTCAGGACTAACATTAATGTCCTTTCAGCTTTACCATATAGAAGTGCGTTGATGCCGTCTTAAGGATCGGACAGTATTCCCATGACCTAATCCTTAACAAGGCCGCTCATGATCACAGCGCCCATCTACATCAGGCGGGAGTGTCTTTTTAGTTTTCGTTACCTTTAACCACTTTGGTATGATTCGGTAAGCATAGTACTTGTTTCCAACATTATGGTTGTAAAACCCTCTTGTGTTGTACTTCAACACCTATTCTAGAATAGTATTCAACTTATGTACATAGTAAGCACATAGCTGTTCATGCCATGACAATAATTGCATCTTCATTTGAAAATAGTGTACCATCACAAACTAGACCTGATGTATAATTAGAATTTGTTTTGAATACTGTAATCATGTGTGCGCCAAAATACGTCTTTTTTCTCTCGTATTGAGGTCCCATAGGAAACAATTAAGCCACTTTAAATTATGATCATGAAGGGTCGTGATTCCAGCGATTAATGGATTATCTATAGATATTGGAGGTACAAAGACAGCATATGGGATCGTCTGTAATAGTAATTCTATAAAGAAAAAGTGGGTCGTAATGAATTCATCAAATAATATGCAAGAGCTCGTTACCGGAGTTTGTGACGAAATATTGAAAGTTATAGGTATACAAAAATTAGATTTTGTTGCGATAGATATACCAGGAAGTGTAGGAAAAAACGATATTGTAACTTCTGCGCCAAATATTAGTGGTTCCAAAAACTTCGATTTGGTCAGGGAAGTTGAAAAAAAAACAGGTTTTAGACCGTTTATTATTGATGATCGAGCATCAGCTGTTATTGCTGAAGCTGAATTTCTAAAGTCAAGGAACTTAATATCTCTAATTATAGGAACGGGAGTAGGCGCCGGCATAGTGCTTGAAGATACCGTACTAAATTTGGTTAGACCAGTAGCTGGATCTGTCGGATGGAATTTATATGGAGATTTTTCTTGCAAAACATCGAAGACAATAAAATTGGAAGATGAGATTTCTGGGAAAAGTATTGAGAGAAGATTTAATGGAGCCCAGAAAATAGGAGCTAAAACAAAAATGGCAATCATCGAAAAAAATGCTAAGGCAGATCTGGGAACAGTCTTTAAACAATTTGATTCTGGGACTGAACTGCCTTCTGGATTCCTAAATAAAATAGTAAACAGGGTGTCTATTGAGATCGTGAATCTTGTAAATACTCTCATGCCAGATTACGTAATTTTAAATGGAAAAGTTGGACTCGGAGTGAGTAAAAGATTTGCGAACCGCATTCAACTTTTTGTCAAATCTAACTGCAATCCTATAGCGTCCGAGAATGTAAGGGTTGAAATGAGCGCTCTAGGCGAAAATGCTTTTTTAATTGGTTTATGGTTATATGCTACCCAACCAAAATTTCGTAAGTATCGAAACCGCTGATTTGATTCATGAATAAGTTGTCTGGTCAAATCGTCCCTTCTTCTATCTTGCCGCTTCAAGGAACATGCCAGGAGCAACATACTACATGCTTAAGAAGAAGCAGAATCACGACAATATATCTAAAAGAGTGGCATTTAGAGTTGAATCTGCTGCACACAATGTAGTTAAGACTACACTATCCAAACACTGAATAAGGCCAGAATATGGCGATGCCTTGAATAATAGAACTTCAGAAATATGTATAAATAAGGTAGGGAAAATATCATTTGGAAGAATTCAACCTAGTGGTCTAAAATGCGAATTTTTATAAGTGGGATGGATTATCCATATTTTCTAAGCAGATAGAAAAGAGAAATTGGTGATCATTATGCAACCCGAAATCAAGCAGAACGAGGTATATATACTAGATTCTAACTTTGGTCCAACAGATATCAACAAGAACTGGAAGATGCAAACATCAGAAAAGGTAAAATTTTCTGGAGAAGAGATTTCTTCCTTGTCATTTTCCGCTGAAGGCTGGTATCCAGTAGAAGTCCCCCAAACAGTTATGGCAGGACTCCTTTCTAACAACATCTTTGAAGATCCTTATTGTGGCATGAATCTTCGTGATCTCCCTGGCATGGAATATAAAATTGGTACTATATATTCAAATCAGGAAATGCCACCAAACAGTCCATTTGCGTGTTCTTGGTGGTACCGTTGTGAGGTGTTTCTTCCGCAGCCTTTTGCCGGTAAACATGTTTTCCTAAATCTGTTTGGTTTGAATTATAGAGCGAATGTATGGTTCAATTCAAAATTAATTGGTAAATCGGAAAATATCGTTGGTACTTTTAGAACGTTTGAGTTTGATATAACAGGTTTAATGAAAGTTGACGCTGTCAATGTCATTGCAATAGAGGTGTTCCCGCCTAAAGCTAACGATTTAGCTATCTCTTGGGTTGACTGGAATCCTTCTCCTCCTGACAAGAATATGGGGATTTGGAAACGGGTTACAATCTCAGCTAAAGGGTCGATAAATATTTTGAATCCCTATGTGCAGACTACTCTTGAAAAGTACCCTTCAAAAGCAGCTTCTTTATCGGTGCAAGCAACTTTGAGAAACACATCTGAAACCAAGGTTAGCGGTAGACTAAGGGGTCTCATAACCGGAAATGGTGAAAATATAGAGTTCTCGGAAGAAATAACACTCGCAGCCAATTCTTTGGTCAAAGTTGATATTAGCGCTACAAAGAAAAAAGAGTTACGAGTAGCAAACCCAAGACTCTGGTGGCCATACCAGCTAGGAGAACCCTTTTTATATGGACTGGAACTGTCATTCTTAGAGGATAATTTTAGAATCTCAGACAGATGTGTGCTGAATTTTGGAATTGTTAGTTACGAATATATTAAGGCAAAAGAAGGGAATTTTATTCTCAAAGTAAATGGAGTGAATGTACTTGTAAGAGGAGCAGGCTGGGCGCCAGACATGTTTCTAAGGCAGGACATAAATAGGCTTAAACTTGAATTTAAGCACGTTAAAAACTTGGGGCTAAATACAATAAGGTTGGAAGGCAAGCTATTGGACGATGCTTTCTTTGATCTTGCAGATAATAATGGAATTATGATCATGGCTGGATTTTGTTGCTGCGATGCCTGGGAGAAATGGGAAAAGTGGACTGAAGAAAGTAAAGATGTTGCTTTTAATAGCCTCAGAGATCAGCTTTATCGCTTGCGTAATCATCCATCTGTGTCAATGTGGCTTAATGGTAGCGATAATTTCCCGCCTCCTGAAATAGAAAGAAGTTACTTAGATATAGAAAAAGAGGTGGTTTGGCCGAGGCCAATTTTGTCCTCTGCAACATCAAAGATTAGCCAAGTCACACAGGATACAGGCGTAAAGATGACAGGTCCTTATGATTATGTGCCGCCTAACTACTGGTATGCTGCAACTGATTTGGGCGGTGCAAAGGGATTCAACACAGAAACTAGCCCAGGATTTGCAATACCATCTGAAGAGACGTTGAAGTCATTTATTCCAGAGGAGAAATTATGGCCTATAAATGAAGTTTGGATGCTTCATTCAGGGGGAGGACCATTCAGGTTCATGGATAGATTAATAACTGGAATCGAAGAAAGATATGGTAAAATAAGTGATCTTAGAGACTTTGTTTGGAAGTCCCAGGCTGAATCCTATGAAAGTCAACGAGCAATGTTTGAAGCTTATACGAGAAACAGGTATATTTCATCAGGCGTAATACAATGGATGCTCAACAATGCTTGGCCGAGTTTATTATGGCATCTATATAGTTATGATCTAAGTGCAGACGGCGGGTATTACGGTTCAAAAAAAGCTATGGAACTTCTGCATGTACAATATTCATACGACAATCATGCAGTAGTGGTGTCAAACTTAACCTGGTTAACACACAAGAATTTGACGGTTATGGCTAAAGCCTTTTCAATAGCTGGATCAGTAATCTTTGATCTATCATCTTCAGTCGATGTAAAAGTGGACTCAGTTGAAACAGCGATGTACTTACCCAAGGTTCCGGAAGAAGTTAGGACCTACTTTCTTAGTTTAAAATTAACAAATTCTTCGGGTCACGTAATCAGCGATAACCTGTACTGGCTTTCTACTAAAGAAGACATTTTTGATTTCTCGAAGACTGAATTCTATTACACACCTGAATTAAGTTATGCTGATCTAACTTTACTAACTGGGTTAGATAAGGTATCGCTAACAGGATCATTTTATTCAGTTAAAAAAGGTGAAAACACTGAATTTGTTGTCTCTGTCAATAATGAATCATCGAAGATCGCTTTCCTAACCAGACTTAGAATAATAGACAATAAACAAAAAAAAGAAGTCGCTCCTTCGTATTGGGAAGACAACTATATTTCATTACTTCCAAAAGAAGCTAGAACAATAAAAGCTGAAGTTTTGACATCAGAAATTCAGGAATCGTTGGTTGAAATATTAGTAGATGGATTCAACGTGAACCCTTCAAAAATTTCGAAAGACTAAATTCCGAACGGTGCACAAGAGGGATTTTAATATAAGTATTTAAAATCCTAACCTCTTTGCTTCATACGTACCCATGAGTCGAGAAGCAATGTTTTCTAATCCATTGAATTTGCGTTCGTTGAGCCATGCCTGTTCATAACTGTGCACCATATCCAGGTAAGATTCCTCATCAAAAATTTTGTTATTTAAATTCAAAGAGTTATAAACCATTTTTCTTATCAATTCCAGGTCTGGTGGTAACCTCTTGTCTTTCACTTGCTCATAAAATTGTTTCATTTTAAGTTTCCAATCTTGTGGAAGTTTTCTTCTGTGTGTTAAATAATTAAGTGGAGAATAGAGCACATTTCGAATTGCTGGACCTACAGAAGCATTTCCTGCGGAGAATCTTATTTTAGCTAAATCGAGGCTTTCCCCAGAAAATAATGAGTATTTTATTAACCAGCTATCTTGATTTGCGGAAAAATCTGCCGATGTAAGAATCAAGGGATAAAGAAAAGATAACAGACATTCTTGCCCGGCATCTCCCCAAGCAGTAATCATATAACCTTCGAGATGTTCGGATCTGGCGGCTTCTAGGAATGAAGTTACATTTTTAATGGCGGGTTCAAAATCAGGGTAAAATGTACTCCAGTTATGCAAAGCGGGACAAGCTATCTGTTTGTTTTTATGACCAATTTCACGTATTTTGCTGATAAAATGATCGCGTTCTAATGGTTCATAATCCCAATTGGCAATTAAAACCTCATTCCATAGTGAGTCTTTTACTATCTTTGCCCAAGAACCTCTTCCATCTGAAGTAAGGTACATTCCCGTGAGCATGTCCCCCCAGAGCATTGGGATTTTTCCTTTTCTCAAGGATGTGTGAACTAGCTCCCTATAATGATCAAGGTAAAGATCTGGCCCTATATACTTATGGAGCTTGTCGAGACTCCTTCCTCTTCCGAGAACCCAAGTCTCATCACCTCCTAAATTAATTAATTTAGAACTACTTTTATCTATCGCATCTTCAAGTAGAGAAACAGCGAATTTTCTCGCTTCCTTATTGCTAAGATCTAAACAGTCATATCCCATCCACCACAATTCCGAGAATTCATTATATTTTGGAATTTTTAAAAAGTGCTCCATGTGACCGAGCAACTCAAGAGATGGAAAAATATCAATGCCAAGTTTAGCGCCTAATTCTAGAATGTGTTTCCATTCGAGGTCCGTAAGTCTCCCCCTGCTCTTGCCTATCTCTTTTTTCCCTTTCCACGGGAAAAGGTCCTCAAAATATATACCGAATTTGTTGTATTTGAGTAGAAAGAGCCACTTTAATATTTGTTCAAAAGCCTTTTCATTTGGGACCCCTCCTCTTGCGATATCAAGGTGGAACCCTCTAAATTTAAAGTCACTTGGTTCTTCAAAAGTGGCTTCTGGCAAAAACCCAGGTTTATTTTTGGCTAGTTGTATTAAAGATGCATATGATATGCCTTTATCTCCCCATATTTCAACTAACCCTTCAGAGACAGAGACTCCTTGACCCTCTCTCTTTATTTTCCTTATGTCCCAAGAGCCCTTCTTCACCTGGTATGCTTTCGCGAGAAAATCAGGCAGATTATTAAATCCATCAAATTTATACCATTTGCCACTAAACTCTAGTTTTAATGGATCAGGGACAAGAAACAGTTGACTTACCATGAAGGGTGATAATAATCTTCTTTAATTAAGTTCTTAACCTATTTTGAGCGTATTCTCAACATATTCTTCTATTCGAAACAGATTTCGCAATTGCTGTAATGTAAGTATGAAAAATAGAGAGGGACAAATACCTATTTGGTATAAAGTATGACCATCACAAATGATACTGGAAAGAAACAACATTAAAATAAAAGTGGATCTCTCAACAACTTTACGAAGATAAAGGTAATAAATTATTCACATGCCTCTCCAGTATTGAAGAGAGCCTTATTTATGAGTTGAAAAGCAAGCATGCAACTTTATGTGATTCGTCACCCTTTAATTCAGGATCATCTTCAAAACATCTGTCAAAAGCAAGCGGACAATTGGATGAGTATACACATCCCTTAGATGGACGACCTGTGCTGCCTGAATTTCTGGGAAGGTATTCATTGAATTTTTGGGTTCCAACGTTGCTAATCATGAATTCTGGCGAGACGCTCATCAGCAACTTCGTATATGGATGCATTGGTTCATTTATAATTGCTTTTGTATTGCCTATTTCAACAATTTTTCCTCTATTCATGATCGCAATTCTGTCACTGTTTTTTGCTGCAACAGAAAGATCATGAGTGATAAGAATGACGCTAAGACCAATTCGGGCCTTAAGATTAGATATTAGTAACATTACCTCGTCTCTATGTACATAATCTATCATAGTTGTTGGCTCATCAGCAATTATAAGCTGTGGATTAATGATAAAGGCTCTCCCAATGAGTACTCGCTGTCTTTCCCCTCCACTTAGTTCCTGGATCGTTTTATTAATAGAATCTGGAAGTAACCCAACAAGTTTTACCATTTCCATTACTTTATCATTGAGTTCAGTTTTATCTTTCATTTTATAAAGATATTTCAGCGGCCGACTCAATATATTATAAACAGTTGAATATGGATCGAGAGAACCATAAGGATCCTGGTGAATATACTGAGTAATTTTGAACCTCACATTATCAGGCAATTTCTCGTCTGGCTTACCTTCTACCAAAACTTTCCCTTTACTTGGAGAAATCAGCCCTGCAACCATTCTTCCAACCGTAGTTTTTCCAGAACCGCTTTCTCCAGCGATTGAAAAAATTTCGCCTTTGGTTATACCAAAACTTACATCATCTACGGCAGTGACTATGCCTCCTTGCTTTCCTTTGAAGTACTTAGATGCATGTGTAACTTCAACAATATAGTCTTGTGAGCCCATTTTAACCACCATAGACATAACAATACACACGGTGAGTCGCGCTTAAATCTACAGGCTTGGGGAAGGACTCATAACACGGTGGGCTGACATAATCACATAGCTTTATGAATGGGCATCCAGCTTGCCCTTTTTCAGTTAACTCGCTTTCTCTGTAAACTGATGGGTTTAAAATCCTTTTAGTTTCTTCCTTTACGAATGATTTGAAAAGTATCTTAGTATAGGGGTGTTTAGGATCTTCAATAATTTCTGCTTTTTTTCCTATTTCAACAATCCTTCCACCATACATGACCACTAGCCTATCTGCCATTATAAGTTGCACAGAAATGTCATGTGTAATAAATATCATGCTCTTGATTTTCTTTAATTTAATTAGATCTTTAAGTATGTTAATGACATTAAATTGAGAAACTACATCGAGTGCCGTTGTGGGTTCATCTGCTATGAGAACTTCTGGTTCGCAAGTAGTTGCCATAGCTATAATGATTCTCTGCTTCATTCCACCGCTCAATTCGTGTGGAAATCTTTCTAGAACTGAAGGAGAAAGATTTAACTCAGTAAAAGAATCTTTTATTATTTTAGTAGCATCTTCTTTGTTTGTTGCAAGACCTTTTTCAATTAACAGTTGGATGAAACTCTTTCTAATAGTTTGTAAAGGATCGAAGCTATTCATAGAGGCCTGAAAAACCATAGCGATTTTTTTCCAGCGATATTTCGAAAGTTTCCATTCCGATAAGCCAAAAATTTCTCCCATTCCATCATATATCAAGCTACCGGTCACTATATTTGGCTTTTCAATCATATTAAGAATTGCCCATCCAACTGTGCTTTTTCCTGAACCGCTTTCTCCAACTATTCCTAAAGTTTCTCCTGGGTATACTTCGAGGTTGATATCAGTTACTGCATTTATGTAATTACTAAAGGAAAAGTATTTGACAGAGAGATCAACTAATCGAATTAATGGATTATCCATTCAAGACACACCAGTTGCCCTAAATGATGCCTCTAGACCATATGCGACAAGGGCGAGTCCAAGGGAAAATACGGCTATACTAAGACCTGGAACAAGGAACCACCACCATGCGCCTGCGAGTATCGCCCCACTTCCGTTCGCAATGGATATCTGTGCTCCCCAGCTATAACTAGTAATAGGACCGACCCCAATGAAATCTAAACCCGCCTCGGTCAAAATAGCGCCAGTAATTGTGAATAACGAATAAGCTAGCACGAGTGGTAATATGTGCTTCAAAATATCCGAAAATAATATTTGCCTAGTTGGTACTCCGCTCATTCTGGCAATCTCTACCATTGGTGATTTCTTAAATGAAAGAGTCATGGACCTTACGACCCTAGCCTTGCCTCCCCACGCGAGCAGTGCAATTAGAAGGGCCACGAGAATAACGCTCGGCTTAACAAATGCAGAAATAGTTATCAACAGTGGCAGAGCCGGAAGTGTAAGCACTACGTCGGTTAGCCTCATTAGAGGGTTGTCTGCGTGCTTAACAAAACCAGCCACTAAACCTACCGATAACCCAATGGCAACGCTAATCGTTGCAGCTAAGGCTCCAACCAGCAGGCTTGCACGCCCACCATACATCCATTGACTGAATACATCTTGCCCTATGTTGGTAGTCCCAAACCAATGCTGGAAGGAAGGAGAGGCCCAATCCGGCCCTGAAGTTATAAGGGGGTTATAAGGCATATAGAAAAAGCTCAGTAGTGTAGTGAATACGAAAAACAATGAAATCCCGAGCCCCACTTTTATTGTCCTGCTCCGAATCGTTGCCTGTAACATTGTACCAAGGATGCTGTGCTTATTCATTCATCACCACCAGTATAGGAAACACGAGGATCGATCAGCGGATATAAAAGATCTGCTGCTAAGTTGGCTAACAATATCACTAGAGTTGTTAGATAAAGTGCCGCTTCTATGACAGGATAGTCATCACTCAAGACCGCATTTGCTATTATGTAACCCATCCCCGGGTAAGAGAACGTTATTTCTACAGTAAAAATTCCCCCAATAAGATACCCTATGTTGAGCATAAGATTAGTAATTGAAGGCAAAAATGCATTCTTCATTACCCTCCTTATAATGGTTGAAGTATGAAATCCCTGCGCCTTCAGCACCTTGACAAAATCACTGCCCAAAGCTTCAATAGCTGCGCTACGAATGACCAAAGTATGTCCAGGTAGAGTAACAAATACGATCACGCCCATCGGTAGGAGCATGTGTGTAAAAATACTCCAGGGTGTCGGATAAAGATCATACGCCCCAGCAGCTGGAAATATGCCAAGATAAACCGCGAAGACCAAAATTGCAATCATCGCAACCCAAAAAGATGGCATCGAGCTAACAAAATATCCTGTTGGTTGCCCAATCCTATCGATGAACTTACCCTTCTTAGATGATAACCAGGTGCCAAGAAATATACCGATTGTCCAAGAAACGGCCTGAGATGTTCCTAGAAGCAAAAGCGTCCACTTTAAACCGAAGCCAACTACAGTCCAGGCAGATGTCGGATAGTATGCAAAGGAATATCCAAAATTTGGGCTAACAGAGAATATGTTCTTCACATAAATCACAAATTGATCCCACAAAGGTAAGTTTACACCGTAGAGCGCGTCAAGCCTCTGCTTAATCATATTGGCTTGTACTCCTGGATGCTGTCTTTCAAGTTGCTCTATATACAGTTCAACATAATTGCCTGGCATCAGGTGCGGTAGAATAAAAATAAGCACGAGAACTACAAAGAATACTATTACAGTTGAGCCTATCCTTCTCGCTAAATAAGATAAAGAATACCTCGACTTTATTTTTGCGAGGATTTTGTGTTCATTTATTTCCGAGTTGTTATCATTTAATGAAAAATTAGTAGGTAATGTTGCATCCGAAGGCAACAATTTTCACCTACTGCTTCTCCATTCTCTTCTTTCTACCCGCGCTTACTGCATATGTAGCGACTCCAATAACTACTATAGCGGCAACGACTCCACCTATGATATAGTCCAACATTGGCGAGGTAGAAGTACTGCTTCCAATGTAGTGTATTCTGTATAATGTACCGTACCAGAATTGTTCCTGGACCAAGGCCTGACCGTTAAATATCCCCGTGGAGTTCGTCTGATTGCCCCAGTAGTAATTATTTGATACTAGTTCCCAGTTATAGTTGACCCATAGCGGTATCTGTGGGACAACAGTCGTAAGGTAGTTGGCCAGCTCCCTCACGTAGTAATTAGATTGGTTAGAGTCAATCGGATACTTATACGCTTCTGACGAGAGTGTTGAGATGGTAGTGTAGTTGAAATTCGCCATACCAAAAGATGCTGGATGATTAAAATAAGTCGAATTATCGTATCCAGTTGCTCCAGCTACATTCTCTAGGGCACCAGGATAGTATCCAAGAGGATCTATCTGGACGGCTACATCCCATGTATTCAGATTGTATATAGTTGAATAGAATGGGCTAACTGCAGCAGTAACAACATTTACGTTGAATCCATCAGCCCTCCACTGATTCATTAGCTCAATTGATGTAGAGAGGTCTCCAAAGCCCAACTGTGTAGTGTATATGTTAAACGAGACCTGCTGTCCATAGTCTGGCAATGCCGAATTGTTGTACATGTACTCAGAGGTAGAGGTATTATAAACAATACCGACTTGAGCTAGAAGCGCGTTGGCCTTTGACGTATTAAGTGTGTAGTTGTTTACGCTGCTGGGACTTATTCCTACGGACGTGTCCAGAGCGGGTGTAAGGTAGTTATAACCTACTAACTGTCCAGTAGGGGTATTCACAATGCTGTTGACTGCGGTCCTGTTGGTGAGGTAAGCTAGAGCCATTCTAAACTGCGTGGTGTTGAATGGCCATTTGAACATATCAAAGTCAACGGACATGTAAGGACCCGGTTCGAGTTTATATAGATTGGCGTTTGGTATCCCTTCGAGATTAGGTTTTACAATTGCATTATAAGAACCCATATCCCAAATGCCAGAAATTTCTCCACTTCTCATTGCAGCAGATTCAGATGCTACCGAAGTGAATATTCTAACAACTACTTGGCTCATATACGGTTTTCCTTGCCAGTAATAAGGATTGGCGTTAAAGATAAGCGGGTTTTCGCCAGTACTGCTATAGTTTGTTATTACAAACGGCCCATCAGCAACTATATCTTTGAAATTTGTGAAAGCCAATAATTTTGTTATGTTGTAAAACTGTGAACCAGAGGAGTAATTAGTAATGTTTGCGTTGGGGTCTTGAGCAATATAGTTACTGTAAGGAATTATATAGGAATTGGAATCCGTAACCCAAAGCTGTACCAGGTTAGGTTCAGGGGAACTCGTCGTTACCTGTACTGTGGTTGCGTTTACAATAGAAACCGATGTCACGTTAAAAGAAAGTAGTAGACCGTCCTGCCAACTTATAATAAGAGTCAGCCATAGATCTTTTGATGTAATTGGTTGACCATTATCCCATTTAAGGTTGCTTTTCAAAGAAAGGTCATAAACAGTATAGTTAGCGTTATGTGTATAGCCCTCTCCGAGTTGCATCATTAAATACGGATGAGGGGGGAAAGTGTATGATGCAAATGGAACGTAAAGCATAGAAGAAAAGTAATAGTTAGACAGAGACCCGTAATAGTTCAGGGAAGACAAGACTTGTGAAGTCACTTCACCAAGGTACAAAACATTGTGCGAGCTTGTATTGTTAGCCGAAGTAGTGGCAAAGGGGGCTTCGATACTTGTGGTATGCGTATCTTTTGAATTCATTATAATAACAAGGCCCATGAGGACAACCAACGCGGCTACGCAAATGGTAATTATCTTTTTAGATTTGTTTTTCTCCAGTTTCATTGGTAAGGGAACATAAGTTATATATTCAAACGTAATGTGCAACCTGTTGCATACTCCTTTATAATACTAAACAAAGGAATTATTAGTAATATCATTTGGATATTTGGGAACATTCTTTAGATAAGAATTAAATATTTCTAACCTAGCCGATTTAATAATGAGGATAACTGAAGATTGCATGTTATGAATTTTATTACCTTACTAGTTCCAGATCTGATTTCTCGGTTAACTGTTGATTTATTTTTCTTTAATTCTGAGGCAATTTGCGCAACTGTTATCTTTCTGTCTTTCTCGAAGAACCCGAACTTAATTGCGGTTTTCATAACTTCTAATTCTTTTGATGTTAGGA